>NZ_JBSFJC010000106.1:0-29189 GCF_053597855.1 Kitasatospora sp. NPDC001225 | reverse complement strand
CGCCCCACCTCCAGGGTTGGCAGTCTGAAAATCATCCAGCCCCCGGAGCGGCCACCCCCGGAGCCGCCCCCGGCCCCCCACCCTCCCGAGAGCCCTCCCCCACAGAAGACCCCCGCAGAGCCCGCTCCAAGTCCCGCAGAGCCTGCCCCACCAACCGAACCCCCGCCCGCACCACATCCCGCTGCACCCCCGCCGGCGCCCCCGCCAACCCCTCCTCCAACCGCGCCTGCGCATCCCGCACCGCCCCGAACTCCACCGCCTGCCCCGTCAGCAGCGCCGCCGCCGCGAGCGCCGTCGCCAGCCGCAGCTCCTCCGCGTACTCCCCGGTCCCGGGCACGGGTTCCGCGTCCGCCGCCGGCAGGTGGGCCTCCAGCAGGACGGCCGCCCGCCCGAGGGCCCCGACCGCCGCCCGGGCCCGGTCGATCTGGCGCCGGCTGACCCCGGCCAGTCCGGTCTCGTGCCGTCCCGGTTCGGCGTCGGCCCGCTGCATCGCCTGGATCAGTTCGGACCGCGCCTCCCGCGAGTCCAGCAGCGCGCTCCGCACGACCCGCCCGCGCGGCGCCGCCGGCTTCTCGTAGCAGGCGATCACCGCTCCCGCGTACCGTCCGGCGGCCGCCAGCCACTCGGCGAGCCGTTCGCCGAGCCGGGCGGTCTGCCAGGTCGGGAACAGCGCGTACGTGACGAGCGCGATCGACCCGCCGAGCAGGGTGAGCCCGACCCGTTCGAAGGCCGTCACCAGCGGGTTGCCCTCCTGCAGCCCGAGCAGGAACACCACGTACGTGGAGATCCCGACGGTGGTGAGCGCGTACCCGGTGCGGAACGCGAGGTACGCCCCGCCGATGCAGACCACCGCCAGCGCGGCCAGCACCCATTCCCCGGGGTGGAGCAGCTGCACCACGAGCGTCGAGACGGCGACTCCGACCACCGTCCCGGCCAGCCGGGCGACGCCCCGGCTGTAGGTCTGCGCGAAGTCCGGCCGCATCACCATCGCGGCGGTCATCGGCGCCCAGTACCCGTGGTGGAACCCGACGAGCCGGGCCAGCAGGTAGGCGACGGTGACCACTCCGGCGAGCCGGACGGCGTGCTGGAAGATCGCCGAGCGCGGGTGCAGCTGCCGCCGGACGGCCCGCGCCGCGACCGGCAGCATCCGGGCGATGGTGGGCTTGCGCAGCGCCCCGCCGGCCCCGACCACGGGCGTGGTGATGGTGTCCTCGTCGTTGCGGTCCAGGGTGTCCGCGGCCTTGCGCAGCAGCCCGCCGAGCCGCCGGGCGGAGCGCCGGGCCGCGCCCTGGAGCCGCGGCCCGTCGTCGGAGCCGACCAGGGTGAGCGAGGGCGCGGAGCGGGGGAGCCGGACCGGGTCGCCGGTGCGGATCGCCCGGGCGAGGGCGTCCATGACCTCGGCGGCGGCCGCCAGCACCTCCCGGGCCCGGTCCCGTTCGGGCCCTTCCTCGGGGGCGCCCACCTTGGGGTCGGCGAGTGCGGCGAGGGTGGGCCGGATGCGCTCGGCGATGCCGCGCAGGCCGCGCAGCTCGGGCGGCCGGTGGCGGTCCTGCCAGGGGGTGAGGGCGGCCGCGTGGCGGGCCGTCATGAACGGTTCCGGGTCCACGTGCGCGGTCGGGTCCTGCCGCAACCGCCGGGCGTAGTCGGCGAGTTCGGCGTAGGTGTCGGCGAGGGCCTGCCGCTGGGCGGTCCAGCTGCCGATCGGCCAGACGGTGATGACGGTGGCCTGGACGACCCCGCCGAGGGCGGCGACCAGCCCGTGGCTGAGCGCGGTGACGGTGCTGACGGGGAGCTGGACGACGATCAGCATCACCGAGACGGTGTTGGTGGCGACCACCCCGGCGGTGGGCCCGATCGCCCAGGCCAGCCCGGCGCCGAAGGCCCACACCGCGAGAAGTACCGGGAACAGTCCGGGGACGCCGGCGGCCAGGTAGCCGAGGAAGGTGCTGATGCCGAGTCCGGCCCCGGCCGCGACGGCGAGGCTGGCCCGGGGCCGGAAGCTGCGCTGGAAGGTCGCCGAGCCGGCGATGAACGCGCCCATCGCGGCCGAGGTGGCGAGCGCGACCCCGCCGAGCGCGAGGGTCGGGAAGAGCACCAGCGCCACCGCGACCGCCCCGCGCACCGCCCGCTTGGGGTCGGTGAGCGCCCGGTCCAGGGTGAGCCCGGTCCGCGCGGTGTCACGAAGTGCGGCGAACCAGGACATAGCGCCATCCTAGGGCGTGATCTCCGGGGCCGGGCCCGACCTCCGGCGGAGCCGCGCCGCCACCCACAGCAGGGCCCCGGTCGGCAGGAAGACCGCGTCCGCCGCGATCATCGCGAGCGAGAACACCGGCAGCCCGAGCACCACCGCGATCCCCGCGTGCTCCAGCACCATGACGGCCAGCAGGACGTTCTTGACCCGCCGGTTGACCAGCGTGAACGGGAACGCCACCTGGAGGACCACGGTGCCGTACGAGACCAGGAAGACCGGCAGCAGCGCCGAGCCGACCAGCGCGGACAGTCCCGGCCAGGGGGCGAAGTAGTCCAGGTGCAGCGGGTAGTACAGCGCGGTGCCGTCCTGCCAGCGCGAGCCCTGCACCTTGTACCAGCCGGCCGTGGCGTAGATCAGCACCACCTCGACGGCGATCACCAGCATCGCGCAGTTGTGCACCATGGTCGCCAGTGCGTCGAGCACCGCCCGCGGCTCGCCGTCCGGCCGCAGCCGGCCGAGCGTCCACCAGAGCCCGGCCACCGCCCAGAGCCCCCAGAACAGCGGCGACCAGCCGAGGTACGGGAAGGCCCGGTCGGTCCAGGTCAGGGTGTCGCCCGCGAAGCCGCCGAACTGACAGGCCGCCAGGGCGGCCCCGAGCACCGCCCAGAGCACCACCCCGGTCCGCCCCGGCCGGGGCCTTCGGGCGTCCAGCGACCAGACCTCGGCGCAGCGGGTGAAGACCAGGTAGACCGCCATCAGGTGGACGACGTTGTCGCCGCCGTCGCCGAGGAAGACGTCGCGGTTCTGCAGGGACAGCACGGTGACCAGGAACAGCACGGTGCTCGCCCTGGTCCGCCAGCCCAGCAGCACGGCCAGGGCGGCCAGCACCGCCAGGTGGTAGACCAGCTCGAACCAGAGCCGCCCGCCGAACCAGGGCAGCACGGTGAGCGCCCCGTTGTCGGCCAGCAGCCGCTGGGCCAGCTCCGTCGACCAGGGGGACCGGTCGCCGTACAGCACCCGCCGGTGGGGCCACTCGCGCAGCAGGTAGGCCAGCCAGACCAGCCCGAAGCCGATCCGCACCACCGCGGCCTGGTGGCGGCCGAGCACCCGCCCGGTGAAGGCCTCCGCCGCCCGCCCGAGCGGCGCCCGCGGCCCGCGCGCCTGCCGCGCCTCCCGCACCGCACCGGGCTCCGCCGACCGCCCGGCCCCGGCCTGCCGCGGCACACCGCCGGACGGCACCGCCGCACCCGGCGGCAGCGCCCCGTCGGCCCGTACCGTCGCCTCGTTCATCCGAGCAGCCCCCGGTAGTCCTCGTCCGCCACCGGCCACCACGGCAGCTCCCGCACCCGGGGCGCCGCCGGCGCGGGCTCGCCGCTCCAGGACGGCGGCGGGACGGTGACCGCGGTCGAGCGGAACTGGATCTCCAGGACCCGTTCGCCGTCCGCCTCCCGGCCGATCCGCTGCAGGGCGATCCGCTTGAGGTACTGCTCGGCGAGCCGGCCGCGCGGGGAGGCCGGGCTCTCGTCCTGCGGGTTGTGCGTGCCGTCGTAGAAGTCCCAGGCCCGGCGCAGCAGGTTCTGGTCGACGTGGCTGGGCGCCGGGTTGCCCCGTATCGCGGCGATGTCCTGCGCGGTCAGCCCGATCCAGTCCCCGGTACGGGTGGCCCCGGCGGGCGCGGCGGTGCGGACCCGGGCGTCCACGCTCACGTTCTGCTGGAGCGGGTTGGGCGCGAACAGCTTCCAGTTCTGCTCGAACTCCGGGTACACCAGGCCGTCGACCTCGTCCCGGTACTGCCGGGACACCGAGTTGGCGGGCGCGACGTGCAGGAAGACCGCGGCGAGGAACAGCCCGGTGCCGCCGGCCAGCACCGCCCCGGCGAAGCCGAGGACCAGCTGCGCGGGCCTGGACCAGGCCCGTCCGGCAGCCGGCCGGTCCGTCGTCTCGGTCATGGCCTCCCCCGACCGGTCGGCGGGCACCGCCGACCCGGTGCCGGCGCGCTCGCGCGCGCCCATCCTGCCCTAAGGGCCGTGGGGCGGGGGCCGTCAGAGGACGAAGGCCTCCTGGCCGGTGCTGCTCACCATCGGACGGCCCGCACCCTGCCAGGCGTACATCCCGCCGTCCACGTTCACGGCCTCCCGGCCCTGCTGCACCAGGTACTGGACGACCTGCGCGGAGCGGCCGCCGACCCGGCAGAGCACGTACAGCTTCTCGTCCGGCAGCTCGCCGAGCCGGGCGATCACCTCGCCGATCGGGATGTGCAGGGCGCCGTCCACGTGGCCGGCGTCCCACTCGTCCTGCTCGCGCACGTCCAGCAGGGCGGCGTCGGCGGGCACGGCGGCGGCGTCGGCGGAGGGGATCTGCGGGAACATCGTGTGGCTCTCCTGGGATTGGGTCGGGTGCGTGCCATTGTCGCCCACCGGCGCCGTGCCGTGGGCGCCGGAGGACGGGCCGTCCGCCGGGGCCGGGCCGCCGAGCAGCCGCGCCAGCTCGGCCTGCTGCCCGGCGGCCTTGGCCAGCAGCTCCTCGGCGAGCTGTTCCAGCAGCCGGTCCGGGTCCTGCGGGGCGAGGGCGAGCAGCTGCCCCATCGGGGTCTGCTCCAGCCGGACCTGCTCGGCGGCGGTCTCGGCGATCTTGGCGGTCAGCCAGTCCAGCCGGCGGCGCAGCCAGTCCGAGCGGTCGGGGGAGTCGACGGCGGGCGCGGCCTCCGGCGCGGTGGACCACTCGGCGGCCAGGGCCCCCAGCGCGCCCGCGTCCCCGTACGCGTAGGCCTCGTTGACCCGGACCAGGAAGGCGGCCCGGCGCTGCTGCTCGCCCGGGTCGGTGGTCAGGTCGGGGTGGGCGCGGCGGACCAGCTCGCGGTAGATCCGCTGGGCCTCCTTGCCGGGCCGCACCCGCTCCGGCGCGGCGGGCGGCGGCGGGGCCGGCTCGCCGTCCTGGCCGGACTGCTCCCGCACCGAGTCGAACAGCGCGTCCAGGTCGGGCAGTTCGTCGACCTGCCGGCGCGCCTCGGCGGCCCGGCGCAGGTCCTCCGGCAGGCCGGTGCGGGCCGCCACGGCCTCGGCGACCAGCGCGTCCAGCTCGTCCAGCCGGGCGTAGAGCGGGCCGAGCAGCTGGTGGTGGATCAGCGCGAAGTTGTCGATCTCGACCCGCAGCGTCTGGACGTCCACGTCCATGCTGAGCCAGGCCAGCTCGGCGGCGGCGACCCGCTCCTCCAGTGCCTGCTGCTCCGGGTCGGTCCAGCGGGCGGGGCTCTGCGCGCTCAACTTCTCGCCTCTGTCTCGTCCGGCCGGCGGCGTCCTGCGGACCACTCGTACGGGCGGTCCGGCCTGCCACCCTACCGCCGTGATCGCGGGCCCCGTCCGGGTGAACCGGGGGTACGGACCGGCGCGCGGCGCGCGACACGCAACCGATCCTGAGGAATCTCCCCGTTTCGGTGTCGAGCCCGGCCCGGTCCGTGCTTCGCTGGTATCCGCACAGCGTGCCTTCCTCCGGAGAGACGGCCGCCCCGGGCGCGGCGGCCAGGCGGGAGCAGAGCGAATCCATGGTGGCCGAGTCCAACTCCACACCGCGGCCGGCGGGCGACGGAACCGCGCCGGGCGACCACCCGACGGGGGTGGCCGCCCTGGTCCGGCTCGCCCCCGTCCTGGTCGACCGGTCCGGCCGGATCGCACAGTGGGGGCGGGCCGCCGAGGAGCTCTTCGGCCACCGCGCCGACGTCGCCCACGACCGCCCGGCCTCCGGCCTGCTGCCCGCCCTGGAGTCGCGGGTGCTCGAACGCTGCTCCGTCCGCCGCCCCTGCGACGCGTTCGACACCCTCGCCGAGCGGACGGCCGACGGCCGCCCGTGGATCGGAAGGCTGACCGTCACCGACCGCGAGGAGCACCAGCGCGACGTGCTCTGGTGGGCGTACCCGCTGCCCGGCCCGGTCGGCGGGCTGCTGGCGCTGGCCGCCGACGCCCGCCCGCTGCGCGCCACCGGGCCGCGGCTCGCGCTCGGCGAGCGGCTGCTCCCCTTCGCCGCCGCGCCCGGCGTCCGGGGCGGCTTCCACGCCCTGGCCGCGGCGCTCACCCCGGCCGGCCTGCCGGTGCCCGAGCCGCTGGTCCGGCTGCTGCCCGCCGCCCACCGCGCGGCGCTGCTGGCCGCGCTGGAACGGGGCGGACTGCCCGCCCTGCGGCTGGACCCGGCCACCGTGCTGCCGGTGCTGCCCGCCGACGCCCAGACCGGCAGGGCGCAGGCGGCCGCCGGCCTCGGCCGCCGCTACCCGACGCCCCAGCAGCGGGTCGCCCGGGTCGGCCCGCCGCCGCAGCCCGAGCAGGGCGCGCCCGGCCGCCGTCCGCCCGGCCCGCTGCCCGTCCAGCGCGAGACCCCGGACCGCCCCGCCGCCCAGCCCGCGGCCCCCTCCGCCGTCCGGCCGGTGGCCGCCGTCGGCGGCGGCTCGGCGGGCGCCGGCCCGTCCGTCCCTCCCCCCGCCTCCGGCCGGGAGGTGCCCCCGCCCACCGCAGGAGCCGCAGCCATCGAGCACGCCACCGTCGAGCCGTCCGCCACCGGCCGTCCGCCGCTGCGCACCGACCAGGCCCCGCCCGCCACCGTCCCGGTCCCCGCCCCCGCGGGCGGCGAGGGCCCGACCGGCGGCCGGCTCGGCCCGTTCCTCACCAACGGGCAGGCCGGCGAGCAGCTGGCCCTGCTGAACGAGGTCGGCGGCAAGGTCGGCACCACGCTGGACCTCGGCTTCACCGCCCACGAGCTCTGCCAGGTGCTGGTCCCCCGGGTCGCCGACTTCGCCTGCGTGGACCTGGTGGACGGGCTGATCTCGGACTCCGAGCTGCCGGCCGCCCGCCCGGACGACGACACCATGCTGCGCCGGGTCGCCCTGGTCTACAACGAGACCGGCGGCGTCTGGGACCACGTGCTCTCCGAGGGCTCGCTGGTCCGCATGCCCCGCCGCACCCCGCCCGGGATGGCCCTCCAGCTGAACCAGCCGGTGCTGGTCCCGGTGGTCAGCCCGGACGTCGCGGTCGACTACGCGATCGCGCTCGGCGACGCCCGGCTGACCCCGGTGGTCACCGGCCGCTCGATGCTGGTCGTCCCGCTCTCCGCCCGCGGCACCGTGCTGGGCATCCTCAAGCTGCTCCGGCTGCCGGACCGCGCGCCCTTCGACGAGAGCGACGCCGCGACCCTCAAGGAGCTGGCCGTCCGCGCCGCGCTGTCGCTGGACAACGCCCGGCTGCACCGCGCCGAGGCCAGGGTCGCCACCACCCTGCAGCGCTCGATGATCCCGACCCGCCCGCCGCAGATCCCCGGCGTGCAGATCGCCCACCGCTACCTGCCCGGCGACCCCAAGGCCGAGGTCGGCGGCGACTGGTTCGACGCCATCCAGCTGCCCGGCAGCCGGGTCGCCCTGGTGGTCGGCGACGTGATGGGCCACGGCATCCACTCGGCCGCCGCGATGGGCCGCTTCCGCACCGCGATGCAGACCCTCGCCGCCCTGGACCTGCCGCCCGGCCAGCTGCTGCGCCACCTGGACAACCTGGCCCACAAGCTCGGCGACGACCACCTCGCGACCTGCCTGTACGCGGTCTACGACCCGATCAACCGGACCTGCGAGCTGGCCAGCGCCGGCCACGTCCCGCCCGTCCTGGTGCACCCGGACGGCACCGGCGAGCTGCTGGAGATCCCGGCCGGCGCGCCGATCGGCGTCGGCGGGGTGCCGTTCGTCGCCAAGACCATCGACGTCTCGGACGGCTCGATGCTGGTGCTCTGCACCGACGGCCTGGTCGAGGTCCGGGGCGGGGACATAGGAGCGGGCCTGGCCGCGCTCTGCGGCAACCTGATCGACCCCCGGGAGAGCCCCGAGCAGGCCTGCGACGTGGTGCTGCGCCGGCTGCACTCGGACGACCGCAAGGACGACGTCGCCCTGCTGGTGGCCCGCTTCGACGGGGTCGCCCCGTCCGAGGTGGCCACCTGGGACCTCACCGTGGACCACCGCGAGGTCGGCCGGGCCCGCTCACTGGTCCGCGAGCAGCTGGCCGGCTGGCACCTGGAGGCGCTCAGCGACACCACCGAGCTGCTGGTCAGCGAGCTGGTGACGAACGCCGTCCGGGTCGCCCGGGACACCGTGAAGCTCCAGCTGATCCGGGTGGACAAACTGCTGGTCGAGGTCAGCGACGACAACCACAACCTGCCCTCGCTGGAACCGGCCGAGCAGCTCGGCGAGACCGGCCGCGGCCTCACCCTGGTCACCAAGCTCGCCGAGCGCTGGGGCACCGCCCGCAAGGCGGTGGGCAAGGTGGTCTGGTTCGAGCTCCCGCTCCCGCACGCCTGACGGCCGCACCGACGGGCCCCGGACACCGAACGGCCGCGTACGGGCACCCGTACGCGGCCGGCTTGAGCGCGGTCGGCGCCCGTCAGGGGATGACGGCCCCCGCCGAGGTGCGCCGACGGGCCTCCACCGCGACCTCCCGCGAGGCGGCCGCGGCCACCGAGGCGGCGGCGCCGACCCCGGCCAGCACCCGCGGCCAGAAGTCCCCGAAGACCTCGACCGAGACGGCGATCAGCAGCGCGGTGATCACCGCGACCACGTGCTCCAGACCGGCCAGGTTCGGCAGCACGACCGCCTCGCCGATCATCACCGCCACCACCAGGCCGGCGGTGAGCCAGGCCCGGCAGCGGAACGCGATGCAGATCGCCAGCGCCACCACCGCGGCCGAGGGCCCGGTGTCCCGCACGTAGGCGACCCACTTCGGGAAGCCGAACAGGTGGTGCGGCCCGATCGCCACGCCGACCCGGGCGAACAGCGTGCCCGCCAGGGTGCAGGTGTAGGCGACCACCAGGGTCATCCGCCGGCCGAGCACGATCTCGGCGATCGAGAAGACCACGAACACCTGGGCCAGCGCCCCCCAGACCGGAAGGTCGAGCGCCGGCACGTACAGGGAGAGCGGGGTCCGCAGCAGCGAGACGTCCAGCGGCAGCGCCGCCCGCACCACCCCGATGTTGTTCACGAAACGCTCGCCGCCCGGCAGGTGCTGGACGACGCTGAACAGCAGGATCAGAAACGTCGCGACGGTGGCCAGGGGAACGGCGGCGAACTTCTTTCGCACCACCGCGTCCCGGACCGTCGCGAACAGCGTTCCCCACTCGGCGACAGCGGCCGCTCCGGCGATTGCCAGCGGCCCCTTTCGCACGCCCCCCGCGTGGGTCCTGTGCATCACAACAGTTTCTCCGAATCCCCGAATGCTCTACTACTCCAACATTAGAAGCCAGTTAACAAAGCCACATCGGCACGGATGGGGAGTCGGGTCATCCTCTGGGGGGAGGCAATCCCCCCATCAGCCCCCCAATTCGACCGGCCGGTCCCCTCCGCCCCCCGACGGAGGGCTACCCCTTCCCGTCCCGGGCCGCCACCGGGACCCGCGGCGCCACCACGGCGGCCCGGGCGTGCCGGCGGCGGAACAGGGCGGGCAGGCTCGGCGCGACGATGAAACCCTCGGCGCGCGCGCTCGCGATACCGATCCGCGGAATCTCGCTGCTCTTCTCGAAGAGCAGGTAACGCGGTTCCCAGATCGGGCGGTACTTGGCATTGGCGCGGTACAGCGACTCGATCTGCCACCAGCGCGAGAAGAATCCCAGGATCGAGCGCCACAGCCGCAGCACCGGGCCGGCGCCGAGGCGCGAACCGCGCTCGAAGACGGAACGGAACATCGCGAAGTTCAGCGACACCCGCTTCAGCCCGACCTCGTCGGCGCGCTGCAGCAGCTCGATGACCATGAACTCCATCAGGCCGTTCTCGGTGTCCCGGGCCCGGCGCATCAGGTCCAGCGAGAGCCCGTCCGGGCCCCACGGCACGAAGCTCAGCAGCGCCTTGAGCTCGCCGTCCCCGTCGTGGCACTCCAGCATCACGCAGCGGCCGTCGCCCGGGTCGCCGAGCCGGCCGAGCGCCATCGAGAAGCCGCGCTCGGTCGCCCCGTCGCGCCACTCGTCGGCCTTGGCCACCAGCTCGGCCATCTCCGCCTCGGAGATGTCCTCGTGCCGGCGGATCCGCACCGTGTACCCGGCCCGCTTGACCCGGTTGTAGGCCTGCCGGACCACCCGCATCGCGCGGCCGTCCAGCGAGAACTCGTCCAGCTCGACGATCGCCTCGTCGCCCAGCTCCAGCGCGTCCAGCCCGTGCCGGGCGTAGATCACCCCGGCCTCCTCGGAGGCGCCCATCACGGCCGGCGCCCAGGCGTGCTCGCGGGCCTCGGACAGCCAGGCGTCGATCGCGCCCGGCCAGGCCTCCGGGTCCCCGATCGGGTCGCCCGAGGCGAGCGAGACGCCGCCGATGACCCGGTAGGTGACCGCCGCCTTGCCGCTGGGGGAGAAGACCACCGCCTTGTCCCGGCGCAGCGCGAAGTAGCCGAGCGAGTCCCGCTCGCCCTGCTTGTCCAGCAGGCCGCGCAGCCTGGCCTCGTCCTCGGCGGTGAGCAGCTCCTTGCCGCGCGGGCTGCGGAAGGCGACGTACAGCACCAGCAGGAAGAGCACCGCGCCCATCGCGTTGATCGCGGCGTTCACCCAGGTCGGCGCGGCGATCACCGAGCGCAGGTGCTCGGTCGGGGTGATCGTGATCATCCGGCCGACCGAGTACCGGAACAGGTCCCAGAAGCCGGCGCCGGAGAGCTCGTTGGTCATCCAGACCAGCAGCGCGCCGACCCCGCCGCCGAACGCCAGCCCGCCGACGAAGGTGGCCGCCGCGGTCTTCGGGTTGGAGCTGTCGCCCTTGGACGTGAACTCCTTCCGCCCGACCAGCAGCGCCAGGACGAACAGGCAGGTCAGGACGGTGGAGAAGTAGTTGAGCGGGTGCCTGTTGAAGCGCTCGTCCGGCACCAGCATGAACGCCAGGTAGAGCAGCGCGAAGAGACCGCCGAGCGCCGTGTTGAAGATCCACGCGGCCCGCTTGCGCCGCCGCATCGCGATCGCGAGGAAGACCGACAGCACCGCGCTGGCCAGCCCGGAGGTCATCAGGTACGGGGTGAAGTACTCACCCTCGTTGTGCTCGCTGACCTGGTTCCGGAAGGGCACCAGCAGGACCGTCGCCACGTTCAGCAGCGCGATCAGCCGCAGGTACCAGACGGAGGCCGCGGCGGCCCTCGGACGCCAGCGACCGGGCTCGTCGACGGGCCGGGGCCCGGGGGACGTGGCGGACGGCTCCGACTTCACAGTGGACGACACAGCTCAATTCCAAACGATCAGATGGTGGGGCGCATCCGCGAACGGCCCGGCGCCGGGCGCCCGCTCGGGCCCGACGGACTGACCGGCGACCTCGCCCGGCCGACCGCCCGAAATGGAGAAGCGGCCGGAAAAGAGTCAGCCAACTCCATGTTTCCCCACCCAGCCTGAGAATTGCGTGAACCGGGTAGCGGATTCCCACCCCCGCCGAACGGCGGGGGTGGGCGCCCGCCGCACGTTCGGCACCCCGCCCCGCCTACCCCTACCCTCGAAACGACCCACGCGGACCGCCCCGACCCGGCCGCCCGAACCGAGGAGGCACCATCACCACCACCCGCGTGCTGATCGTCGACGACGAGATCCTGGTCCGCTCCGGCCTGGGGCTGATCGTCGGCTCCGCCGCCGACCTGGAGGTGGTCGGCGACTGCTCCGGCGGGCAGGCCGAGGAGCACGTCCAGCGGCTGCGCCCGCACGTGGTGCTGCTCGACATCCGGATGCCCGACCTCGACGGCATCTCGGTGCTGCGCCGCCTGCGCGCCCTGCCCGACCCGCCCGCCGTGGCGATGCTCACCACCTTCGACACCGACGAGTACATCGGCACCGCGCTGCGGGCCGGCGCGGCCGGCTTCCTGCTCAAGGACACCGCCCCCGACCAGCTGGTGCACGCCGTCCGGGTGCTCGCGGCCGGCGGCAACATCCTCTCCCCGACCGTCACCCGCACCGTGATCGGCGGCTACGTGGACGGCGGCGGCCCGGACGCCGAGGCCACCGCGCTCGCCCGCACCCTCACCGGCCGCGAGCTGGACGTGCTCTCGCTGCTCGGCGAGGGCCTGTCCAACGCCGAGATCGCCGACCGGCTGTTCCTCGGCACCGGCACGGTCAAGGACCACATCAGCGCGATCCTCGGCAAGCTCGGCGCCGCCAACCGGGTCCAGGCCGCCGTCCTGGCCCACCGGGCCGGTCTGGTCCGGCCCAAGCCCGGCGACGGGGCATGACGACCGCCGACCAACTGCCGTCCCGACGGCTGCCGGCCTGGTGCACCGCCCCCTGGCTGATGCTGCTGCTGCCCGTCCTGTACGCCCTGCTGGACGCCGCCCTGGTGGCCCGGGAGGCCGCCTGGTGGCAGGTGGCGCTGTCCACGCTGGCCGCCGTCGCCCTGTTCTGGCGCCGCCGCTTCCCGGTGGTGGCGCTGCTCCTCACCATGCCGGGCAGCTGGGTGGACGAGATCTGGCTGGCCCCGATCACGGCCGTCTACTCGGTGGCCGCCGAGCGCCCCCGCCCCCGGGTCGTGATCCCCTGCGGCGTCCTGTTCGCGCTGGTCGAGTTCTTCCACTGGCCGCTGCCCCAGGACGTCCTCGACCTCAGCCGCGCCACCGCGCTGGACGCCATCCAGGCCGTGATGCTGGCGGCCGGCCCGGCCGCCACCGGTCTGCTCGCCCGCACCCGGCGGGAGCTGGCCGCCCGGCTGGACGAGCTGACCCGCGGCCAGGAGCGGGAGAGCCGGCTGCTGGCCGAGCGGGTGCTGATCAGCGAGCGCGGCCGGCTGGCCCGGGAGATGCACGACGTGGTCTCGCACCAGGTCAGCCTGATCAGCATCCAGGCGGGCGCGCTCCAGGTGAGCAGCCCCGACCCGGCCGCGGTGACCGCCGCCCGCACCATCCGGGAACTGTCCGTACGGACCCTGGACGAGCTGCGGCAGATGGTCGGGGTGCTGCGCGGCACCGGCGGGCTGCCGGACGCCCCGCTCGCCCCGCAGCCCCGGCTGGCCGACCTGCCCCGGCTGATCGAGCAGAGCGGCCTGGCCGCGGACACCGAGCTGGTCCCCGGCGACCGCCCGTGGCCGGAGGCGGTCGAGCGGGCCGCCTACCGCACCGTCCAGGAGGCGCTCACCAACATCACCAAGTACGCCCCGGAGGCGGCGGTGCACGTACGGGTCCGGGCGAAGGGCCGCCGGCTGCGGGTCGAGGTCCGCAACGAGGCCCCGCCGGTGCGTCCGGCCGAGACCCTGCCGGGCGGCGGCCACGGCCTGGTCGGCCTGCGCGAGCGCGCCCAGCTGCTGGGCGGCACCCTCACCGCGGGGCCGACCCAGGACGGCGGCTTCGAGGTCCGCGCCGAACTCCCGGCCAGCCGCGGCTGATCCCGCCCGCCCCCGAAATCCACGCCACCGGTGAGCGGACGACAAAAAAGCCCCGCAGATCCGTAGATCTGCGGGGCTTCGCTGTGCGCGAGGGGGGAGTTGAACCCCCACGCCCTTTCGGGCACTGGAACCTGAATCCAGCGCGTCTGCCTATTCCGCCACCCGCGCATGGGTGTTGTCCTCGTTGCCGACCGGTCTTCCGAACCACTCGGTACCATCGGTACTTCGCGCTTCCTGGACCGGCCTCCCTTTCGGGCGGCCCTTCCGACGTGGAAAACATTAGCACGACCTGGGGGGCTGCTCCGAATCCGTTGTCCGGGGAGGCCCACGGCACCCGAACCGATGCCCGACGCACGCCCGTGCGACTGCCGGAAGGGTGCTCCGACGGGCACACCTGGCGTGCCGTACCCGACATGCGTCACCCTGTGTGTCCGAGCCCACCCCCGGGCACCACACGGTCCGGGAACCGTACGGAAGGGCCCGGCGTGGATACGATCAGTACGGAAGTACCGCAAGTAGGAGGCGCGACCGGGTCCCGGGCGGGATCCGGCCGGCAGGCAGGCGAACGAACCCTGGAAGGGGGTGCCCCATGGGAGTGCTGAAGAAGTTCGAGCAGCGGCTCGAGGGTCTCGTCAACGGCACCTTCGCCAAGGTGTTCAAGTCCGAGGTCCAGCCCGTGGAGATCGCCGGAGCGCTGCAGCGCGAGTGCGACAACAACGCGAGCATCTGGAACCGCGACCGCACCGTCGTGCCGAACGACTTCATCGTCGAGCTGAGCCCGCACGACCACGAGCGGCTGAGCCCCTACTCCGGGCAGCTCGGCACCGAACTGGCCGGCATGGTCCGCGAGTACGCGGAGGCCCAGCGGTACACCTTCATGGGCCCGCTCCAGGTGAACCTGGAGAAGGCCGACGACCTGGACACCGGGCTGTACCGGGTGCGCAGCCGCACCCTCGCCGCCGAGGAGCCCCCGCAGCAGCAGCAGTACGCGCCGCCGCAGCCCGGCTACGACCGTGCGCCGGCCGCCCCGGCCCCCGGCGCACCGTGGCAGCAGCCCGGCGCCGGCCAGTACAACGCGCCCCCGCCGCCGGCCGCGCCCCCCGCGATGCCCCCCGGTCAGCCGGCGCCCGCGGGCGGCAACGTCCGGGCGTTCCCCGGCGCGGGCCACGGCGGCGCCGGGACGCGCCGCTGGATCGAGGTGAACGGCGCCCGCCACCAGATCACCGGCTCGGCCTGCGTGCTCGGCCGCTCGACCGAGGCGGACGTGCGGATCGACGACCCCGGGGTCTCCCGCAAGCACGCCGAGATCCGGCCCGGCACCCCTTCGATGGTGCTCGACCTGGGGTCCACCAACGGCATCGTGGTGGACGGACAGCACACCCAGCGCGCTACGCTCCGCGACGGCTCGCGAATCGTCGTGGGCTCCACCACCATCGTCTACCGGCAGGTCGAAGGGTAGTGTCCGAATTGTTCGCGCGCCTCGCTCACCGACTGGCGGGACGGTCATGTCAGAACTGACCCTCACGGTCATGCGGCTGGGCTTCCTGGCCGTGTTGTGGCTGTTCGTCATCGTCGCGATCCAGGTGATCCGCAGCGACCTGTTCGGCACCAAGGTGAACCCGCGCTCCTCCCGTCGGGGCGCGAGCGCCACGACCGGCGGCGGCGCGGCCACCTCGACCGCCGCACGCGCCGCGGCGCCGACCCAGGCCGGCCCCGCGGCGGCCCAGACCCAGGGCGGCGGCGGGCGCCGCCGCGGCGGTCCGACCCAGCTCGTCGTGGTGCAGGGCTCGCTGGCCGGCACCACGGTGGCGCTCCAGGGCCAGACCATCACGCTCGGCCGCGCGCACGACTCCACCATCGTGCTGGACGACGACTACGCGTCCTCCCGGCATGCCAGGATCTATCCGGATCAGACTGGGCAGTGGACGGTCGAGGATCTAGGCTCCACCAACGGCACCTATCTGGACCGGCAGCGCCTGACCGCGCCCACTCCGCTCCAGCCGGGCATGCCGATCCGTATCGGCAGGACCGTCATCGAACTGCGGAAGTAGTAGCGCATGAGGGACAGCATCCCGTCCATGACCCAGAGGGGGGCACAGGTCGCATGACCCTGGTGCTGCGCTTCGCCGCCGGCTCCCACAAGGGACTGATCCGGGAGGGGAACGAGGACTCCGGCTACGCCGGGCCGCGGCTGCTGGCCGTGGCCGACGGCATGGGCGGCGCCGCGGCCGGCGAGGTCGCTTCCTCCGAGGTGCTCGGCTCGATCGTCCGGCTGGACGAGGACGTGCCCGGCCCCGACCTGCTGACCCTGCTGGGCGACGCCGTCCAGGGCGCCAACGACCGGCTCCGGCAGATGGTCGAGGAGGACCCGCAGCTGGAGGGCATGGGCTGCACGCTCACCGCCATGCTGTGGACGGGCCAGCGGATGGGCATGGTGCACGTCGGCGACTCCCGCGCCTACCTGCTGCGCGACGGTTCCCTGGTGCAGATCACCCAGGACCACACCTGGGTGCAGCGCCTGGTCGACGAGGGCCGGATCACGCCCGAGGAGGCCGAGACCCACCCGCAGCGCTCGCTGCTGATGCGGGCGCTGGACGGCCGCGGCCAGGTCGAGCCCGACCTGTCGATCCGCGAGGTCCGGGCTGGCGACCGCTACCTGATCTGCTCCGACGGCCTCTCCGGCCCGGTCAGCCACCAGACCCTCCAGGACACCCTCGGCAGCTACTACGCGCCCGAGCAGACCGTGCAGGAGCTGATCCAGCTCGCGCTGCGCGGCGGCGGTCCGGACAACATCACCTGCATCGTGGCGGACGTCATCGACGTCGGCGCCACGGACACCATGAGCGGCCAGTTCAACGACGTCCCGGTGGTGGTCGGCGCGGTCGCCGACGCCCCGCCGTCCTCGGCCGCCGCCGACCGCTCGATCGCGGACACCCCGGCCGGCCGCGCCGCCGGCCTCGGCCGCGGCCCGCAGGGCGCCTTCGGCCCGGCCGAGGGCTACGCGGAGGGCTTCGGCCCCGCGCAGAACGGTTTCGGTCCCGCCGAGGGCTACGAGGGCGAGTACGGCCCCGGCTCCGGCGAGCCCTCGGTGTACGGCACCGAGGACTTCGACGAGGAGCGGCCCTCGAGGCGCAAGCGCAAGGGCCTGACGGTCTCGCTGGCCGCCCTGGTCACGCTGGGCCTGCTCGGCGGCGCCGGCTACTTCGGCTACCAGTGGACCCAGGACCAGTACTACGTCGGCACCCAGGACGACCACGTCGCGATCTACCAGGGCATCAACCAGAACCTGGCCGGGGTGAGCCTGTCCTCGGTGCACTCCTCGTACAGCAGGATCCAGCTGAAGTGGCTGCCCGAGGACCAGCAGGTCCACGTGAAGAAGACCATCTCGGTCGGCAGCATGAAGGACGCCCAGTCGACGGTCAACGAGCTCGACGGCTGGGTCCAGCTCTGCCAGAAGGCCGCCAAGGCGACCGCCCCGGCCGTACCGCCCGCCACCCAGGCGACGCAGGCCGCGTACCTGGCCAGCACGCCCACCCCGACCGAGAAGAACCGCGGTCCGGCCGCCACCACGCCGACCACCGCGCCCCCGGCCTCGCCGACCGCCCCGACGGCACCCGCCCCGGCGCCGAACGCGACCCCTCCGGCCACCGGCGCGCAGGGCGACCAGGCCCCCCCACTGACCGAAGAGGAACTCAGCCGGGCCAACTCCTGCCCGAAGCAGTGACGTCCGTGATCCGACATAGGACCGCCCCGAGCGGGTTTGCCGGCCGTCAGGGAGCGGTCACCACGTGAGCAGCTACGACCTGAGCCAGGAAACCACCCGGTCCGGCCGACGCCGGGCGGCGGCCGAACGCACGATCCCCCGTCGGCGGGGCAACACCACGATCTCCCCGCAGGAGGCGCCGAACCGGCGCAACACCGAGCTGGCCCTGCTGGTCTTCGCGGTGCTGCTGCCGGTCCTCGCGTACGCCAACGTCGGCCTCGCGATGGACGCCAAGCTGCCCGCGGGCATGCTCGGCTACGGGCTCGGCATGGGCGCCCTGGCACTGGTCGCGCACCTGCTGGTGCGCCGCTTCGCGCCGTACGCGGACCCGCTGATGCTGCCGATCGCCACCCTGCTCAACGGCCTCGGGGTGGTGATGATCTGGCGGCTGGACAAGGCGGGCAAGCTGCTCCGGGGCAACTACCCGGCGGCCGAGAACCAGCTGATGTGGTCGGCCCTCGGGATCGCCGGCTTCATCGGGGTGATGGTGCTGCTGAAGGACCACCGGGTGCTCCAGCGCTACACCTACATCTCGATGGTGGTGGCCCTGGTCCTGCTCGCGGCGCCGGCCTTCTTCCCGTCCCGGGCGGAGGACTTCGGCGCCAAGATCTGGATCCGGATGGGCAGCTTCTCCATCCAGCCGGGCGAGTTCGCCAAGATCGTCCTGACCGTGTTCTTCGCCGGCTACCTGATGGTCAAGCGGGACGCCCTGGCGCTGGCCAGCCGCCGGTTCATGGGCCTGTACCTGCCGCGCGGCCGCGACCTCGGCCCGATCATCGTGATCTGGCTGCTCAGCCTGCTGATCCTGATCTTCGAGAACGACCTGGGCACGTCCTTCCTGTTCTTCGGCCTGTTCGTGGTGATGCTCTACGTCGCCACCGAGCGGACCAGCTGGATCCTGTTCGGCCTGCTGATGTCGGTCGGCGGCGCGGTCGCGGTCGCCTCGACCGCGAGCCACGTGAAGGTCCGCATCGACGCCTGGCTCGACCCGATGGCCGCCTTCGGCGCCAACCCGCCGAAGGGCGCCACCGAGCAGATCGGCCAGTCGCTGATGGCGCTCGGCTCCGGTGGGGTCACCGGCTCCGGCCTGGGCCAGGGCCGCTCCTGGCTGATCGCCTTCGCCGCCAAGAGCGACTTCATCCTGGGCTCGTTCGGCGAGGAGCTCGGGCTGACCGGCCTGATGGCGATCTTCCTGCTGTACGCCCTGCTGGTGCAGCGCGGCCTGCGCACCGCGCTCGCCGCCCGCGACCCGTTCGGCAAGCTGTTCGCCGTCGGCCTCTCCTCGGCGATGGCGATCCAGGTGTTCGTCGTGGCCGGCGGTGTCACCGGGCTGATCCCGCTCACCGGTATGACCATGCCGTTCCTCGCGCAGGGCGGTTCGTCCGTGGTCGCCAACTGGGCGCTGGTCGCGATCCTGCTGAAGATCAGCGACAGCGCCCGCCGACCGGGGGCCGAACCGGCCCCGCCCACCGAGGGCCAGGAGGGACCAGCCCGATGAACAAGCCGATCCGCCGGGTCTCGATCTTCTGCCTCGTCCTGATCCTGGCCCTGATGGTGCGCACCAACTGGGTGCAGGGCGTCCAGGCCGATTCCTGGGCCACCAACAAGAACAACAAGCGCCAGCTGTACGACCGGTACGCCCACCCGCGCGGCAACATCATCGTCAGCGGCCAGCCGGTCACGAAGTCCGACTTCGTCAACGGCCTGCGCTACAAGTACAAGCGCTCCTGGGTCGACGGCCCGATGTACGCCCCGGTGACCGGCTACTCCTCCCAGGCCTACGGCTCCAGCCAGCTGGAGAACCTGGAGGACGGCATCCTCTCCGGCACCGACGACCGGCTGTTCTTCCGCAACACCCTGGACATGCTGACGGGCGAGCAGAAGCGCGGCGGCGACGTCGTCACCACCATCAACGCCAAGGTGCAGAAGGCCGCCTTCGACGCGATGGGCAACAAGAAGGGCGCGGTGGTCGCCCTCGACCCGAAGACCGGCGCGATCCTGGGCCTGGTCTCCACCCCGTCCTACGACCCCGGCACCTTCGCCGGCGGCGAGGCCGCCGACACCAAGGCCTGGACGGACCTCAACGCGGACCCGAACAAGCCGATGCTCAACCGGGCGCTGAAGGAGACCTATCCGCCCGGCTCGACCTTCAAGCTGGTCACCGCGACCGCGGCGTTCGAGAACGGCCGCTACCAGAGCATCGACGACGCCACGGACACCCCGGACCCGTGGGTCCTGCCCGGCACGACCACCCAGCTGAAGAACGAGAGCCCGAACGAGCGCTGCGAGAACGCCACCGTCAAGTCCGGGATGGACCAGTCCTGCAACACGGTCTTCGCCAAGATGGGCGCGGACCTGGGCAAGGAGCGGATGCGGGCGCAGGCCGAGAAGTTCGGCTTCAACAGCACGATCGACACCCCGGTCCGCTCCGAGAAGAGCGTCTTCCCGGACAGCTCGAGCCCGGACGGCACCGCCCAGGACTCGATCGGCCAGCACGACACCCGCGCCACCCCGCTCCAGATGGCCATGGTCTCCGCCGCGATCGCCAACAACGGCAGCCTGATGCAGCCGTACCTGGTCGACCAGGAGCGCTCGGCCACGCTGACCACCGTCTCCAAGCACACCGAGAAGCAGTTCTCCCAGGCGATGAGCCCGGCCACCGCGCAGAAGATGCAGGACCTGATGGTCTCGGTGGTCGAGAACGGCACCGGCACCAACGCCAAGATCCCCGGCCTGCAGGTCGGCGGCAAGACCGGCACCGCGCAGCACGGCGAGGACAACGCCGGGCTCCCGTTCGCCTGGTTCACCTCCTGGGCGAAGACCCCGGACGGCCAGTCGGTCGCGGTCGCGGTGGTGGTCGAGGACGGCTCCCAGAACCGCGACGGCATCAGCGGCGGCCGCCTCGCCGCCCCGATCGCCAAGGCGGTGATGCAGGCCGCACTCGGCAAGTAGGAGCGCGGGTCCGGGGTGAGGGGAATGTCACGATGGGCAGCCCCGTCCGGATACCGGTCTGGTATCGGCCGACGGCTGACTCCGGTCCGCTGCGGTCCGACCGGTAGCGTATCCGCCAGCAGCGGGTGTGCCCGTTGCCGCCCGCGAGGCACCGCACGGCCCGGCCGGAGAACCGGTCGCGGACCGCGCGGCGTCACCCAGAGCGTGCGGGGACACCTACGTCACAACCTCACCGGCGGGTGAGGGAGAGGGTCGGAACTATGGAAGAGCCTCGTCGCCTCGGCGGCAGGTACGAGCTCGGCGGCGTCCTCGGACGCGGCGGCATGGCCGAGGTGTACCTCGCCCATGACACCCGACTCGGCCGCTCCGTCGCTGTGAAGACGCTCCGGGCCGACATGGCCCGGGATCCGTCGTTCCAGGCCCGGTTCCGCCGCGAGGCGCAGTCGGCGGCGTCCCTGAACCACCCCGCCATCGTCGCCGTGTACGACACCGGCGAGGACTACATCGACGGCATCTCCATCCCGTACATCGTGATGGAGTACGTCGAGGGGTCCACGCTGCGCGAGCTGCTGCACTCCGGCCGCCGGCTGCTGCCCGAGCGGGCGCTGGAGATGACCATCGGCATCCTCCAGGCCCTGGAGTACTCGCACCGGGCCGGCATCGTGCACCGCGACATCAAGCCGGCCAACGTGATGCTGACCCGGCAGGGCAACGTCAAGGTCATGGACTTCGGCATCGCCCGTGCGATGGGTGACGCCGGGATGACCATGACGCAGACCTCGGCCGTCATCGGCACCGCCCAGTACCTCTCCCCCGAGCAGGCCAAGGGCGAGCAGGTCGACGCCCGCTCCGACCTCTACTCCACCGGCTGCCTGCTCTACGAGCTGCTGACCGTGCGCCCGCCGTTCGTCGGCGACTCGCCCGTCGCGGTGGCCTACCAGCACGTCCGGGAGGAGCCGCAGCCGCCGTCGGTCTTCGACCCCGAGGTGCGCCCCGAGGTCGACGCGATCGTGCTGAAGGCGCTCGCCAAGGACCGCGACTACCGCTACCAGAGCGCCGACGAGATGCGCGACGACATCGAGCGCTTCCTCGACGGCCTGCCGGTGGCCGCCGCCCAGCAGGCCGCGTACGGCATGGGCCCGGGCGGCTACGGCTACGACCAGAACGGCTACCCGCAGCAGCACGACCCGTACGGCCAGACCAACGTGCTGCCGCAGCAGCCCGGCGGCCCGACCACCGTCCTGCCGCAGGCCTCCGGGCAGCCCGGCTACGGGCAGCAGGGCGGCTACCAGGACGACGGCTACGGCCAGACCTACGCCGGCCAGGCGGGCGGCAACGACGGCTACGACGACGGCTACGGCCGCGGCGGCGGCCGGCGGGGCGAGGACCCGCCGAAGAAGAGCAACACCTCCTGGATCGTGCTGGCGGTGGCCGCCGTGCTGGTCCTGGTCGGCACCTTCTTCGTCGCCCAGGCGATGTTCGCCGACAAGGGCACCAAGGAGACCGCGAAGGTCACCGCTCCGAACCTGGTCGGCAAGACCCTGGCGGAGGCCAAGACGGCCGCCGCCGCAGCCGGTGCCAAGCTCGTGGTGACCGAGGGCGACAAGATCGCCTGCCCGGACACCAACATCAAGAAGGACCAGGTCTGCACCCAGACCCCGCAGTCCGGCACCCAGGTCGCCGAGACCTCCACCATCACGGTGCAGGTCTCCTCGGGCCCGGCCAAGGCGCAGGTCCCCGGTGTGGTCGGCAAGCCCAAGGACCAGGCCACCAAGGCGCTCGCCGACCTCGGCTTCACCAACGTGACCACCGAGTACAAGGACGACGACACCGCCGCGCAGGACACCGTCACCGCCCAGGACCCGGCGCCCAACGCGGCCGTCGACCCGAGCGCCCCGATCAAGCTGACCGTGTCGCAGGGCAAGGCCAAGGTGACCGTCCCGAACGTGGCCGGGGCCCAGAAGGAGGACGCGCAGGCGACCCTCCAGGGCCTCGGCTTCCAGGTGGACGTCTCGAAGACCGCGCCGGCCCCCGACCCGAGCAAGGTCAACACCGTCGCCTCGCAGTCGATCCCGGCCAACACCAAGGCCCCGGCCAACAGCAAGATCTCGCTGACGATCTTCAAGGCGCAGGACAAGCCCCAGGTCCCGCCGCTGGCGAACGTCAAGCTGGGCGCCGCCGCGGACCAGCTGAAGGCGCTCGGCCTGACCTACGTCGTGGTCAGCGGTCCCCCGGACCCGAACGCGACGATCCTCCAGAGCAACCCGCCGGCCGGCACCCAGGTCGACCCGAACACCCAGATCCAGCTCTACACCAAGGCGGCCGAGCCCCCGAAAGGGAGCGACCCCACCACCACACCCCCCAAAGGGGACCACTAGGCCTCCGGTATTCCCCTGGTTCGGCTGAGCCGGGGAACGAGCAGCACGGAGCACGCCCGAGGGCCCGCCGCGACGAACGCGGCGGGCCCTCGGGCGTTCCGTACGGGCTCCAGGAGGCCCGTGGGCGGCTTCAGGAGTGCCGCAGCTCCGGCGGCGGGGTGCGCTTGGCGTCCATGTCGTCCACCCGCACCAGGCTCCCCCAGACGGCCATCCGGTAGCGCGAGGTGTACACCGGCGTGCACGTGGTCAGGGTGATGTAGCGGCCGGGGCCCTCGTAGCCGGAGCGGGCCGGGACGGGCGCCACGATGCCGGTGTCGTACTTGGACGTCTCCGCCAGGGTGCTGTCGACCTTGTAGACGTACCACTTGTCCCGGGTCTCGACCACGACGGCGTCGCCCCGGTGGACGGCGTCCAGGTCGTGGAACTTGGCGCCGTGGCCGTCCCGGTGGGCGGCCAGCGCGAAGTTGCCCTGCTGGTCCCACGGCATCGCGGCCCGGTACGGCTGCTCGTAGACGCCCGCGACGCCGTCGTCCAGGACCTCGGTGGAGGTGCCCATCCGGATCAGCACCTGGTAGTCCCGGCCCATCGCCGGGACGTGCAGGAAGCCGACGTCGTCCCCGGCCGCGAACTGCTTCGGCACGGACCCGGGCTCGGCACCGGGGGCGCCGGGAGCAGCGGACGCGCCGGGGGCCGGGGCGGCGCCGGGCGTCGCCCCGGGGCCGGGGCGCGGGCCCGCGGCCCAGCTGCCGCGCAGCCGGTCGGCGGCCGCCGAGGCCGAGCGGTCCGCCTGCACGTTGGTCCACCAGAGCGAGTAGCCCACGAACAGGCCGAGCACCAGGCCCATGGTGATCAGCAGCTCGCCGAAGACCCCGAGCGCGGCCAGCGCCCGGCTCCGGCCCCGCCCGGCCCGCGGCTCGGGCGGGGCGAAGGCCTCCTGCGCCGGTTCGGCCGATCGCGCGCTCTCGTCCTGCATCTGCGGTGCTCCCCCTCCGGGCCGGGCGGCCGGGCGGCTACCCGCCCGTGATCGCGGCCGGCTTGCCCTGGGCACGCGGCCGTTCCTCGATCATCTTGCCAAAGACGATGAGGCGGAACTTGGAGGTGAACTCCGGCGTGCAGGTGGTCAGGGTGATGTAGCGGCCCGGACCGGCGTACCCCGCGCCGTTCGGCACCGGCTTGATCACGCTCACGTTGTTGGGGGAGGTCTCCGGGATGCCCCCGGTGACCTCGTAGGTGTAATAGCCGGCCGCGGTCTCCACCACGATCTTGTCGCCCTTGCCGAGCTGGTTGATGTACCGGAACGGCTCGCCGTGGGTGTTGCGGTGGGCGGCCAGCGCGAAGTTGCCCGCCTTGTCGCCCGGCATCCCGGTTCCCGTGTAGTGGCCGACCAGGCCGTTGTCGAGCACCCCCGACTTGGAGGTGCCCTCGGCGATCGGGAACTTCAGCCCCAGCTTGGGCAGGTAGATGATGGCGAAGCCCTTGCCGGGCTCGAACACCTCGGGCTTGTCCGGCGCCGGGGCCGGCTGCCCCGGCTGGACGGGCGCGACGGCCGCGTTGAACTGCTGCTCCAGCTGGTTGCGGGCCCCGTCGGCGGCCGCGTCGGCCTGCACGTTGGTCCACCAGAGCTGGTACGCGACGAAGAGCAGCATCACCACGCCGAGCGTGATGCACAGCTCGCCGACGCTCCGGGCGGCCACCACGAGCACGGACTCCCGGGGGCGCACCCGCCCGGCGCCGCGGCCGTTCGACCGGCGCCGGCCGCTGCCGGAGCGCAGCGAGGTGCGGCCCTGGGCGGCGCGGCGGCGCTCGGCCCGGCCACCGGTGGGGGCCGGTTCGGCGGCCGGCGCGCCGAGGTCCAGGGGCAGCCGCAACTGGAGGGTCTGGTCGGGCAGCCAGGGGTACTCGGGCCCGTCCACGATGGGCTCCTGGGCCTGCTCGTACACGCCCCAGGCGTCCTCGGGCACGGTCTGCACCGGGATCCCCTGCCGGTACGGCGCACCGCCGGTGCCGTCGTCCTGGCCCGGGTACCGGGGCCCGCCGTACTGCTGCGCGGTGCCGTACGGGTCCGCCTCCGGCTGGAAACGCCCCTCCGGACGCAGCGAGGTCACGCCGGTCAGCCCCGGCCGATCACCGGGGCGAGCCCGGCCGACCGGTCGACCGCCTGCGGGAAGCCGCACTCCGCGAGCCAGTTGGCGAGCATCCGGTGCCCGCCCTCGGTGAGCACCGACTCGGGGTGGAACTGCACGCCCTCGACCGGCAGTTCACGATGCCTGAGCCCCATGATCACGCCGCTCCCGGTGCGCGCGGTGACCACCAGTTCGGCCGGCACGGTGGCCGGCTCGACCGCGAGCGAGTGGTAGCGGGTCGCGGTCAGCGGCGAGGGCAGGCCCTCGAACACCCCGCCGTCCTCGTGCTCGACCGGCGAGGTCTTGCCGTGCAGCAGCTCGGGCGCCCGGCCGACCACGGCGCCGTACGCGGCCGCGATCGACTGGAGGCCCAGGCAGACGCCGAACACCGGCAGCCCGATCCGCGCGCAGTGGTGCACCATCTCGATGCAGACCCCGGCCTCCTCCGGGGCGCCGGGCCCGGGGGAGAGCAGCACCCCGTCGAAGCCCTCGTCGCCGGAGCGGCGGACGGCGTGCTCGACGGTCACCTCGTCGTTGCGCACCACCTCGCAGGTGGCGCCGAGCTGGTACAGGTACTGGACCAGGTTGAAGACGAAGCTGTCGTAGTTGTCCACCACCAGGATGCGGGGCGGAGTGGTCGGCCGGGTCGTCATGCGCGCGTGGTCTCCGTGGGGTGCGGTGCGGGAAGGGAGTGCCGGGCCCGCCGGCTCAGCCGGTCGCGGCGCCGTCGCCGCCGTCCACTGTGACGTCGCCGAAGGGGAGCAGCGGTTCCGCCCACGGGAAGACGTAGGTGAAGAGGAGGTAGACGATCCCCAGCACGAGGAGCAGCGAAATGACGGCCCGGACCAGGGTGTTCCCCGGGAGGTGACGCCAGATCCAGCCGTACATGGTGCTCCCTCGACGTAGCGGACTGGGTTAAAGAGTAGACCCGCCGTGCGCGCCCGCGGGGCCGGTCCGCTACTGCTGGCCGCCCGCCGAACGCAGCTCGGTGGTGCCGGAGTAGCCGGGCAGGCTCAGCTCGCCGCTCTCCTGGACCTTCCAGCCCAGCCCGTACGCCTGGACGTACTGGAGGTAGTTGCGGACCGTCGGGTCCGCCTCGACGGCCGAGCGCAGGGTGTCCGTCCGCCCGACCGCCCTGACCACGTACGGCGGGGAGTAGACCCGGCCCTGGAGCAGCAGGGTGTTGCCGACGCAGCGGACGGCGCTGGTGGAGATCAGCCGCTGGTCCATCACCTGCACCCCTTCGGCGCCGCCCCGCCACAGCGCGTTGACGACGGCCTGGATGTCCTGCTGGTGGATGACCAGGTCGTTGACGCCGGGCTCGGGCACTCCCGGGATGCGCGCGGTGGCGTTCGGCGGGGCGTCGTTGAGGGTGACGGTCAGGCCGCCGCCCTGGAGCGGCTCCAGGGCCGCGCCGGAGCGCAGGCCGCCCAGCTGCGCGGCGTTGGCGGGGTCGTGGCCCTGCTGCTCGGTGAGCTGCTGGGCGCGGGCCTGGAGGTCGGCGAGCTGGGACTGCGCCTGCTGGTTCTGGGCGCTGCGCTGGCGGACCACGTCGCCGAGGCTGAGCAACGAGTTGTCGGTCCGCAGGTCGGTGCCGCGGGCGGTCTGCGCGCTGATGTAGAAGAGCAGTCCGGCGAGCGCGAAGACGGCGCAGGTCAGGGCACGTCCGACAATTCGGGTGCCGGAACGGCGGGTACGGGCCGGCTCAGGGGGAATCGACAAATTAGTCACCGTACCCTTATCTCCTCTAGACCCGCCGAGCCACTACGCTAACGGACGCCGGTGGCATGTGGCGGAGCGGTCCCCAGGACGTTTCTCCACAGCCGACCGCGGCCGATTCCACCCGCTGCACCCTGCGCGGTCTCACAGCGCATCGACAGGAGAGCTCCTCGTGCCGAAGTCTCGACTCCGCAAGAAGTCCGACTACACCCCGCCGACCACGGCCGCGGTGAAGATCAGTTCGGGCCGTGGTTGGGTCGCGCCGCTGATGCTCGCGCTGTTCCTGATCGGCCTGGTGTGGATCGTCACCTACTACGTGACCAGCGGCACCTACCCGGTCGAGAGCTGGCGCAACTGGAACATCCTGGTCGGCTTCGGCTTCATCGCCGCCGGCTTCGGCGTCTCCACCCAGTGGAAGTGACGCTCCGCCCGTCCTGAGGCTCGGCTTCGAGCCGTTTCCCGCCGCTCCGGATCGCTCGTCCCGGGGCGGCGGTCAGGCGTGCCCGGAGCCGGGCGGGAGCGCACCGGAATCCGGTCGGTTATCCCCACCATCGGACTGTCGGGCTTATCCACATGGTTATCCACACTGGGGAAAAGTCCCCCGGGCCTGTGGATAACTTTCCCCGGCGGGCCCGTCCACAGCTGTGCACAACTCCCCGGGAACGGGATAACCGCACAGCAGGACACGCGTAGAACACCAGTCCGCACCCGGGTGGTCGCACAGCCTGTGCACAACCCCGCACCCGCTGTGGACAAACGTCCGAGGGGTCAGGCCCCGTAGAGGGCCGTCCCGGCCAGCAGCATCCCCGCCTCGACCGCCACCGCGCCCGCCACCGTCAGCCCCTGCACCAGGCCGCGGCGCTCGCGCGGGGCGTACATCAGGCCGACCGCCGTCAGCGAGCCGAGCAGCAGGCCGCCGACGTGCGCCCGCCAGTCGACGCCCGGGCGGGAGAAGGTGACCACCAGGTTGAAGACCAGGAACGCCATCGCCGGGCCGAGCGGGCCCCTGTTCCGCAGCTGCAGCACGATCGTGGCGCCGATCAGCCCGAAGACCGCCCCGGAGGCGCCCACCGAGTTCATCCAGCCGCCGGCCACCAGGAAGGCGAAGGTGCTGCCGCCCAGGCCGGAGACCAGGTAGAGGGCCAGGAAGCGGAGCCGGCCGAGCGCCTCCTCCAGCGACGGGCCGAGCCAGTACAGCACCAGCATGTTCATCCCGACGTGCCACCACTCCAGGTGCAGGAAGGTGGCGGTCAGCAGCCGGTACCACTGGTCCGGGCCGTCGGCGATGCCCGCCGGGCCGCCGAGGATGTCCCGCCCGGCGCTGAACAGCGACCAGGTCTGGCCCAGCCGCGGGGTGAGCACGAAGGCGGCCAGCACCCAGACCACGATGTTGAGCCCGATCAGCACCCGGGTGACCAGCCCGCCGTCGGCGGCCAGGGCCCCGCCGAACCGGGTGGTCGCCTGCCGCGACCCGGTGTGGCCGTTGCCGACGCACTCGGGGCACTGGAAGCCCACCGAGGCGGTCACCATGCACTGCGGGCAGATCGGCCGCTCGCAGCGGGTGCAGGAGACCCCGGTGGGGGTCTGCGGGTGCCGGTAGCAGTCGGGCGGTCCGGCCTCCGGGGACCGGTCGACCGACGGCCTCGGCTCGTCCGGGAGCATCAGCGGGTCCCCTTCCCGTACACGACCTCCGAAACCGCCAGCCTACTGCCGCGCCCCCGCCCCCGGACCGGCTCCCCCACAGCCGGACCCGGCTTTCTCCGCCCCGCCGGGGGCCCTGTCCTCACGCCCGCCCCGTCCGGCCCGCCCCGGCAGGGGCCCCGCGTACGGCCCACCCCGACATGCCTCCGGACAAATCAGCATGCATGATCAGCATTCAGGTGGATATGTGCATAAAGGACACCACCCAGGAGGAGAGACTCGTGAGCTTTTCGGATTCGGCCCGTGAGACGGCCACCAGGACCCGGGACACCGCCGCACAGTTCGCGGACGGCGCCAAGCAGCGCCTCGGCCCCGCCTTGGACGCCTTCGGTCCGAAGGCCGCACAGGCCGCCCACCACCTCCGCTGCCAGTACGACCGGCACCTCGCCCCCCAGTTCGGCCAGGCCTTCGCCAACCTGCCGCCGGAGGCCCAGCAGAACACCCTGAAGGCCCTCCACCGGGCCCAGGAGGCCGCTCTGGCGGCCCGCCTGTCCGCCGCCCGGGCCGCGGACCAGGCGCGCGCCACCGTCGGCCCCAGGGTCGCCCAGGCGGTCGAGGAGGCCCGCGCCACCGTCGGCCCGGTCGCCCACGAGGCCCAGGCCCGCGGCGCCGCCGCGCTGACCGCCCTCCAGGGCAACGTCAGCTCGGCCGAGATCAGCGAGCTGGCCGCCCGGAACGCCAGGAAGGAGCAGTGCAACCGGCTGGCCACCGGCCTCGCCGTGGCCGGCCTGCTGGCGATCGGCGGCGGCATCGTGGCCTGGCAGTGGTGGCGCCGGCACAGCAACCCGGAGTGGCTGGTCGAGCCCCCGGCCCCGCAGGAGCCCCGGCCGGCCGGGGCGCACGCCGCCTCCACGCCGGTGAACGGCTCCGGCCCGGAGGCCGTCGCCGAGTCGACGGACGGGTCCCCGACCGCCGGGAAGGACGGCCCCGCCGCCGAGGACGGCCCCGGGTCGCGCTGACCGTACGGACGAACGCCCGGAAACGCCGATCGGCCGCCACCAAGCAGGCCGAGGCCGACGCCGCC
>NZ_JBSFJC010000105.1:0-29236 GCF_053597855.1 Kitasatospora sp. NPDC001225 | reverse complement strand
CCGGCCTCGGGAGCAGGAAGTCGGCCGGGCCGACTTCCTGCTCCCGGCCGCCCCGAAGGCCGTCCCGGCGGCCGTGTCGGTGCCGAGGGCTACGGTGTCGATCATGACCGACTACGACTGGATCCACCGGGGCCCCATCGACTGGCTGGAAGGACAGGGCTACGGAGAGGACGAGACCGTCCTGGTGTACTTCCGGGGAACCACCCGGGCCGCCGTGGCCGACGGGCTGACCGCGCGGCACCGTCCGCCCTTCGCCCGGGGCGAGGAGCCGGCGCCCGGCGAGTGGGGCGTGATCGTGCACCCCATGCTCAACCCGTCCCGCAACGACTACGACGACATCGACTACCGCGGGCTCTGCCCCGAGGGCGCCGAACTGGTGGTGTTCGTGCCCAACCCCTGCATCGTCAAGGCCCACGGCCCCAAGGCGTACCACTACCGGGACGGCCGGATCTCCTCGTGCGTCGACTACGAGGGCGCCGAGCACGTCGGGGAGCGCTGGCCCAACGCGCTGGCCCCCCTCGTCACGGCGGCCGGGCTGGGCATCGGGGGCGAGTTCGCCGAGAGCCCGGACCACGAGCAGCGGCTCACCGCGCTGATCTGCGAGCACCTGGGCCTGCCGGCCCTGGACCGGGCCGCCATGACGGTGGACCGCGAGCTGATGGACGACTACCTGTAGGGGCCCGGCTCGTGGGGGCGTTTCCGGGCGGGACCGGTGGTGGATCGTGTACGGCACCGGCTGGATAGCATCGTCTTATGATCTCCTCCAGCGCCCGCACCACGGTCTTCGACATCGACGGCACGCTCTGCTTCGACGGGCGGACGATCGACAGCCGGATCCTCGCCGCCCTCGACGCCTGCGAGCGGGCGGGCCACCAGCTGGTCTTCGCCTCCGCCCGGCCGGTCCGCGACCTCCTGCCCGTCCTCGACGGGGCCTTCCCCACCGCCACGCTGATCGGCGGGAACGGCAGTCTGGTCTCCGTCGACGGACAGGTGCGGGCGCGGGCCGCGTTCGAAGCCGGTGAACTCGGGCGGCTGCTGGCCGAGGTCGAACGCTTCCGGGCCGGCTACCTCGCCGACGGCCCGTGGGACTACGCCTACACCGGCCCGGCCGACCACCCGATCCGCGGCCGGGTCGACCAGGGCGGCCTCGCCCGCCGGGTCGAGCTCGCCGAACTCCCCGCCGTCGTCAAGTTCCTGGTCGTCGACGCGACCGACCTGGCGGCCCTCGCCGAGGCCGGCCGCGCGCTCGGGATGACCGTCAACCACCACCTCGACGAGGCGATCATCGACTTCGCCCCGGGCACCACCAACAAGTGGGAGGCGCTGACCTCGCTGGGGATCGACGCCTACAACGCCTTCGGCAACGACATCAACGACCTCGACCTGCTGCGCAACGCGCGGCACTCCGTCCGGGTCGGCGGCCACCCGGGCCTGGACGGCGTCGCCCGCGTCACCGTCGCCGCCGAACCGGAGGCCGTCGCCGCCGAGATCTCCCGCCTGGCCGAGGCGCCCGTCCGGTAGCCGCCGGACGCCGCTTGCCACTCGGGCACGGCGAGCCGCCGGGTGCTTCCCGCGGTCGCCGCCGCCGTGCCCCATCGGGACCCGACGCCCGATCAAGGCGTGGGAACATCAGGGGAGATGACCGCCGTCCGGCCCCCGGGGGAGACCATGTCCGCGCCCGTCGATCCGGTGCCGAGCCACCGGGCGATCGAGAACCTGATCGCGCGCTACGCCGAACTCGTGGACGACGGCGACTTCGCGGGCCTCGGCGCCCTGCTCGCCGACGCCGTCTTCGTCGGCAGCGGCGAGCCGGTGCGCGGCGGCGCGGCGATCGAGGCGATGTTCCGGGAGACGGTGATCATCCACGCCGACGGGACACCGCGGACCCAGCACGTCACCACCAACGTGGCGGTCGAGGTCGACGAGCCGGCGGGGACGGCGGTCGCCCGCTCCTACGTCACCGTGCTGCAGGCACTGCCCGGGCTTCCGCTGCAGGCCGTCGCCGGGGGCCGGTACCACGACCGCTTCGCGCGCGGCGAGGACGGGCGGTGGCGGTTCACCGAGCGGCGGGTGCGGATCACCCTGGTCGGCGACGTGAGCCGCCACCTGCGGCGGTAGGGTGCCGCCGACCGGGACGACGAGGGGCGGGGCAGTGGTGCGGGAACGGTTGGCGGGTGCGGCGCGGGCCGCGCTGGGCGGCGGGCGGCGGCTGGAAGCGGTCGAGCGGCTGGCGGGCGGCAGCAAGAAGGGCGTCTACCGCCTGCGGATGGACGACGGGACGACGGCGATCGCCTACCGCTGGGACCGGACCGAGAACTACTGGCCGGCGGCCGAGGGCGACGACGACCTCGCCGACCCGTTCTCGCCCGGCCTCGGACTCGACCTGTTCGAGGCCGCGCACACGCGGCTGGACGCACTCGGCGTCCGGGTCCCGGCGCTCCGGTTCGTCGAGCGCGCCACGGACCGGGACGGCGGGGGTGCCCCGGGCACGGCCGATCCCGCGGCCGACCGCACGGCCGACCTCGCGATCGTCGAGGACGTCCCCGGCGAGAGCCTGGAGAAGCTGCTCGCCCGCGACCCGCACGCCGCCGCCCCGGTCCTGGCCCGGCTCGGCGAGGCACTGGGCGCCATGCGCGGCCACCGGGCGCCCCGCTACGGGAAGGTGGCGGTGGTCGACGGGGGAGGAGCGTCGCACGGGCCGTCGTGCGAGGGCGTCGTGCTGGACCGCGCGCTGTGCGACCTCGCCGAGGCGGCCGCGCGCGACCCCCGGATCGCGGCGGCCCGGGACCGGTGCGCGGACCGGCTGCGGGCCCTGGCGGCAGCGGTGCGCCCGCGCGCCGAGTACCCGGTGGTGCACGGCGAACTCGGGCCCGACCACGTACTGGTGGACGCGGACGGCCGCCCGGTGCTGATCGACATCGAGGGCACGATGTACTTCGACGTCGAGTGGGAGCACGTCTTCCTGCGGATCCGCCTGCCCCGGGCCGACTACCGGCCGCTGGCGGCGGACGGCCTCGACGAGGACCGGCTCGCCCTCTACGCACTGGCCCAGCGCCTCTCGCTGACGGCGGGACCGCTGCGCCTGCTCGACGGGCCCTTCCCGGCCCGCGAGGCGATGGCCGCCATCGCCGAGCACAACCTGCGCCAGGCCCTGCGCCTGCTCGGCGACTGAGGCCGGGTGGGGCGGATGGACCCGTGGACGGCAGACCCCCGGACCGCTCTCGCCGAGGCGGGCCTGGACGAGTAGGTCCGGTGTCGGGCAGTGGTCGTAGGCGATCAGTGGGCGGGCGACGGTGCGGCCGCTGTGCTGTTCGGGGCCGAGTCGGCGCTTGACGGACTCGATCAGGACTTCAGGGAATGCTTGCCGGGCCATGGCGTGAGGCTGCGGTAGGACGGTCGCAGGCAGGCCAGCCGGCCGGGCCGCAGAGCAGGTGCGGCTTCAAGTCCCGGAACCAGCGCGAGCGCGAGCGGCTGTAGCCGGCTCGTCCGGCCGGTGCCGAGCGCCGGGAGTGTCGTGGGAGGCGGGCCGGTGGGGCAGACCCGGGAACATGCCCTGTACGTGGGCGCGGGCGAAGCGGATCCGGCGGCGCGTCGCCGGCTGGACGGCCTCCCGGGGCGGACCTGATCGCGGGGCGGGTCGCGATCAGGTCCGTCCCGGCCGGTCAGCCGGTGAGCTGGGCCTGGAAGACGGCGCTGTTGAAGTACGCCCGGGCCTCGCGGATGAGGCCGGTGTCGTCCAGCTCGTAGACGTTGATGCCGGACCAGTTGACCGGTTTGCCGTCCAGGGCCACGGCCGCGCCCCGCCAGGAGACGGCGACGTGGCTGCCGACGGTGTGCGCCTCCAGCGGCGTCAGCCCGAGGAAGGGGCGGAAGCCGGGCAGGACGGAGGAGATGAAGGCGTGGATCGCGGGGCGGCCGGTGATCGGCGGCGCGCCGACCGGGTCGTGGAAGACGCCGTCCTCGGCGAAGGACCCCGCCCAGGCGTCGGCGTCGCCTTCCTGGGAGGCGCGGAAGAACTGGAGGACGGCGGGCGGCATGGCCGGGAACGTCATGGGAACTCCTTCGGGATGCGGTGACACGGTGACGTGGTGGTTTGGTGGAAGCGGTTGGAAGCGGCTCAGCGACCGGCCCCGGCCCTGACCCCGGTCCGCAGGGCGGCCAGGGCGGCGGCCGCGGTGAGCGCGACGAGGCCGCACACCCCCGGCCAGCCGAGCTGGGCGTGGAGGCGGATGCCGAGCCAGGAGCCGGCGCTGCCGCCGAGGAACGAGCAGGTCATGTAGGCGGTGTTGAGCCGGCTGCGGGCCTCCGGGCGCAGTGCGAAGATCCGGGCCTGGTTGGCGACCTGGCCGCACTGCACGGCCAGGTCCAGCAGCAGGAGGCCGGCGGCCAGTGCGACGAGGCCCGTCGCGCCGCCGGTGCCGCCGGCGGCGAGTACCGCGGCCGCGGCGAGGGTGGCGCCGGTGCACCAGGCGTTGACCCGGTCCGGGCCGTGCCGGTCGACCCGGCGGCCGGCGGCCGGGGCGCAGAACATGCTCGCCGCCCCGATCAGGGCCAGCAGGCCGAGGGCCTGGGCGCCGAGCCGGTAGGACGGGCCGGTCAGCAGCAGGGCGAGCGCGGTCCAGGTGGCGCTGAAGCCGCCGAAGAGCGCGGCCTGGCCGAGTGCGGAGCGGCGCAGGGTGGGTTCGGTGCGCAGCAGCCGGACGGTGTCGGCGAGCAGGGCCGGGTACCGGTCGCGGACGGCGGGCGGGGTGGCGGGCAGGGCCAGGCCGAGGGCGAGGGCGAGCAGCGCGGTGAGGGCGGCGGCGGCCAGGTAGGGGGCGCGCCAGCCGAGTTGTTCGCCGAGGACGCCGCCGAAGGTGCGGGCCAGCAGGATGCCGCCGATCAGGCCGCCCTGGAGGGTGCCGATCACGGCGCCGCGCCGGTCGGGTGCGACCAGGCCGGCGGCCAGCGGGATGAGCAGCTGGGGGACCACCGTGGCGAGGCCGACGACCGCGCCGGCCGCGACCAGCGGGCCGGCGGCCGGGGCGAGCCCGGCGGCCAGCAGCGCGCAGGCCGTCACGACCAGGAGCACGGTGATCAGCGGGCGGCGGGGGAGCCGGTCGCCGAGCGGGACGAGCAGGAAGATCCCTGCGGCGTAGCCGAGTTGGGTGACCGTGGCGAGGTTCGCCGCGGTGCCCGGTGCGATGCCGAGGCCGTCGGCGACGAGCGGGGTGAGGGCCTGCGGGAAGTAGACGTTGGCCACGCTGACGCCGCAGGCCAGCGCCATCACCAGGGGCAGCCGCCGGCCCTCGGCGGCGGGCCGGGATACGGGTTCCGGTGGCAGCGTCGCGGGCGGCGTGGGCCCGGGTGGCCCGGGTGGCGCGGGGGCCGTGCGTGGCTCGGGCTCGGGCAGGACAGCCGGATCGATCCGGGGCATCGTGACTCCAACCGAACGAACTAGATGGTTCGAATGCTCGCCGTGAGCGTGCCAGACCGCCGCGGGATCGTCAAACGAACCGGTTCGTTACCATCGGCCCATGGCGTACGACTCGACGGCAACCAAAGAGCGGATCCTCACGGCGGCGGCCACCGAATTCGCCGCGTACGGCGTGGCCGGCGCCCGCGTGGACCGCATCGCCGCCCAGGCCCAGGCCAACAAGCGGGCGATCTACGACTACTTCGGCGACAAGAACAGGCTCTTCGCCGCCGTCCTGGAGCGCCTCATGGCCGACCTCGCCCAGGCCGTCCCGCCCGGCGACGAGGACCTGGCGGCGTACGCCGAGCGGCTCTTCGACTACCACCGCGCCCACCCGGAGGCCCTGCGGCTGCTGCTCTGGGAGGCCCTCGAACTCGGCGACCAGCCCGTTCCGGGGGAAGCGGACCGGACCCGCCACTACCAGGACAAGATCCGGGCGGCGCGGCCGGCGGGCAGCGGCGACGACGGCGACAGCGGCGGTGACGGCGACGACGCCCGCGCGCGACTGTTCCTCACGCTCGGCATGGTCGGCTGGAGCCTCGCCATGCCCCAGCTCCGCCGCATGATCCTCGGCCCCGACCACACCCTCGACGGACTGCGCACCGAGATCGCCGCCGCCGTCCGGGCGCTGCCGACCGCCGGAGGCGGGCTCCCCGAGCAGTCGTGACCCCCGCCGTGCGGTCGGCCCGTCCTTTGCGGAAGAGCGTGGAAGGACGCGGAAAGTCGGCGGGTCCGACTTTCCACTCCCGGCGGACCGCGGGCGAATGCCGCGCCGGGCATTGTCCTCGGTTCGGGGGATTTGCGGCGGGATTTCTGACATGGACAGGGCGGTGGGGGAATTCATGGCCCGGAAGGGTGCCGTAACCGATGTGCGCCCTCGGAAGGGAGAACAGTCATGCGTCGTCGGATTGCCGCGGTCGGGATGCTGGCCGCCGCCGGAGTGCTCGCACTCGCCGTGCCCGCACAGGCGGCTACGGGGGTTCTGGTGGTGAACGGTGTGACGCACCAGAATCCGGCGCGGGGGTGCTACCCGACCGTGTCGCCGGTGGTCGTCGAGAACCTCACGAACGTGACGGTCGACGTGTATTCCGCGCCGAACTGTCAGGGGACGGTGACGCGGGAGGTGGCAGCCGGGATGACCGCGGCGACGGTCGGGTTCAGCTACTTCGTCAACTGAGGCACTTCGTCAACTGAGGTACGTCGTCAACTGAGGCACTCCGTCAACTGAGGCCGGCCCGCCGGCCGCGCGACGGAAAGGGGCCGGGGCGGTGCTCCGTACGGAACACCGCCCCGGCCCTCACGTCGCTCGGTGGGTCAGTTCGACTGGTAGAAGCCGAGCAGGTCGACCAGCAGGTCGGCGTCCGACCAGCTCTGGTTCCAGAAGTCGATGATGCCGCCCTTGCCGCCCGGGGTCTGCGCGAGGTTCGGGACGGTCGCGCCGGCCGTCCAGTTCAGCGTCGAGGAGACCGGGCGCTGCGGGACGACCGCGGTGCCGTTCCGGTAGGCGGACCAGTAGTTCGGGTCGGTGTCGACCGAGAGGAAGCCGGCCCCGGCGGTGTTGGTGACAGTGGTGTTCAGCACCCAGCCCTCGACCTGCGGGGAGGTGGTGTCGCCCTCCATCCCCAGCGCGAAGAAGCTGCGGCCCGGCATCGGGGCGCCCGTCCGGTCGGGGGTGGTCTCGCGGGTGTCGAGGACGCGCTCCGGCGACACGAGCGGGACCAGGGCGGACCGGCTGGCGGGGCTGTAGTAGCCGACCACGTCGACCACCGCGTCCGTCGGGAGCCAGCTGCCGTTGCGGACGGTGATCTTGCCGTCCTGGCCGACCGGCACGATCACCGCGTTGGCCACCGTCTGGCCGGCGGTGAAGTTCACGTTGGAGGTGGTCGGGACGGCCTGCCCGGTCGGGTAGGCGATCAGGTGGCCGTCCGCCTGCGGGTTGGTGACCGTCAGGTTGAGCGCCACGGCGGTGACGCCCGACGGCACCCCGTTGCGGCCGGCGACGGCGACGTCGAAGCCCGACGTCGCGGGGACCTTGCCCTGGGCCGTGCCGATGCCCTCACGGGTGTCGACGATGCGGGTCTGCGGCACCGACTTGTAGCCGCTGGCGGTGGTGGGCGTGAAGTAGCCGGTGACGTCGGCGAGCAGGTCGACCGGGGCCCAGTCCGAGTTGAACAGGTACACGTAGCCGTCCGGACCGACCGAGGCGACCACCAGGTTCGGAACGGTCTGGCCGGGGACGAAGTTGAGGCTCGACGTCGTGGCGTTCTGGGCCAGGTCCTGGCTGGGCGCCACCGAGATGTGGCCGGAGCCCGAGGTGTTGGTGACGGTGACGTTGAGGACCACCGCGGCGACCCCGGCCGGGATCTGGGCGGCGCCGTCGATCTTCAGGGCCACGGTGCCGCGGGCGGGGACCTTGGCCTTGGCGGCGCCGATGCCCTCCCGGGTGTCCAGCAGGCGGGTGGGGGTGTGCGGCGTGAACTCGGCGCCGGCGGTGACGACCTGGACCTGGTTCTTGGCGACCACCGTCCCGCTCGTGAGCGTGACCGTGATGTCGAAGGCGCCGACGGTCTTGTACTGGTGGATGTCGACGTGCGGGTTGGCGACGCCGGCGGTGAGGGCGACGGGGTAGGAGCTCGTGGTCCCGTCGCCCCAGGAGATGGTGAGGTTGCCCGTGGTGGTCTCGCTGGACGAGAGCGTGGTCTTGAGGCTGAAGCCGTGAGCGCTGAAGGCCGTGGCCTGCAGGTCGACACCGAGGTTGGCGGCGCTCTGCGCGGCGGGCGCGTCCTGCGCGGGCGCACCCTGTGCCGGGGCCGCCGCCCGCTCGCCGGCCTTCGACGAGACGACCGTGCGGTCGGCGGAGCTGTTGAAGGTCTTGCCCGGGAGCTTCTTCGTCGCGTCGAGGCCGGCGACGCCGGAGGCGGGCGAGGAGGGTGCCGCGGCGGGAGCGGCCGCCTGGGCGATTCCGGACGAGGTGAGACCGACACCGGCCGCCACGAGGGCAGCGAGAACCACAAGTCGGCGATTGCGCACCGATTCCCCCACAGTTTCATCAAATGCCGAACGGATTCGACACAGTTCGAATGTGTGTTCAGCGTACAGGTCGTGCGCAGGTCATGGGACCGGGTTTTTCCGGGGCGTTCGACGGTCACTCGACGGGGCGTTCGACGGTCGCTCGACGGGGCGTTCGACCCGTGGGCGATTTACGGCCCATGGATGATTTAGGAATTGACGCCGCATTTGCGCGGTCCGGGGTACGGAGTCGGAAAACACGGGAAGGCCCCGGTTCGTACAAAGGCACCGCGGAACGATCCCCGGAAGACACCCCAGGAGGTCCGATGCAGATCCCCGGTCCCGAGCCGAGAGCGGACGGCGGGGTGGGCGCCATCGCGCGGGCGGGCGGGTTGCACGACTACCAACTGTGGCTGCACGCCGAGTACGGGCCCGTCGTGCGGTTCCAACTGCCGGGGGCCGAGACCGCGGTGTCGATCGCCGACCCGGTGCTGCTGGAGGCCGTGGCCCACCTCGACGAGCGCCCGCCGGGGCTGTTCTCGTTCCTGGACCCGCTGTTCGAGGCGGGCAACCTCCAGGTGCTCCCGGCCGGGGAGCACGGCCCGTGGCGCCGGCTGCTGCTCACCGTCCTGGCCGGACGGCCCTCGCACGAACGGCACTTCGCCCGCTTCACCGCCCTGGCGGCCGGGCTCGCCGACCGCTGGGCCGCCTTGCCCGCCGGTCAGGCCGTCGAGCTCCAGCGGGAACTCACCGGGCTCTCCCTCCGGATGATCTGCGGCTACGCCCTGGACGGCGGGACGGACGACCCGGACGGGGGGATCGAGGACCCGGAGGGTGTGGTCGAGGCCTTCGAGGCGGTGCTCACCGACCAGTTGGAGCGCCTCTACCGGGTGCCGTCCGAGCAGCCCCCGGAGCAGCGCGCCGAACGGGCCGCCCGGGCGCTCGCCCGACTGCGGGCGACGGTCGACCGGGTGATCGCCGCGCACCACCGGGGCCACCCCGGTGACCGGAGCGGCGGCGGCCGCAGCGGTGAGGACCGCAGCGACCTGATCGGCGCCCTCGTCGAGGCGGGGGAGAATCCCGCGCGGATCCGCGACACCGTCCTCGCGGTGATGCTGGCCGCCCACCACACCACGGGCGTCGCCGTCTCCTGGACCCTGCACCTGCTCGCCGCCCACCCGGCGGCGGCCGCGCGCGTCACCGAGGAGCTCGACCGCGTCCTCGGCGACCGCCCGGTGCCCGACCACGCCGACCTGCGCCGGCTGCCGTACCTGGGGATGGTCCTGCGCGAGTCCCTGCGCCGGTACCCGCCCGGCCCGTACGGCGCCCGGCTGACCACCGGGCCGCTGGCCGTCGGCGGGTACGCCGTCCCCGCCGGGGCGGTGGTCTTCCTCCCGATCCGGGCCGTCCACCTGAACCCCGCCTACTGGCCCGAGCCGGAGCGGTTCCGGCCCGAGCGGTTCACCCCCGAGGAGTCGGCGGGGCGGCCCCGGCTGGCCTGGATCCCGTTCGGACTGGGGCCGCGCGCCTGCGAGGGGGAGGGCCTGGCCGTGGTGGAGGCCCAGGTGCTGCTGGCCGTGCTGCTCAAGCGGCTGCGCTTCCGGCCGGAGCCGGGCCACCGGGTGGTCCCGGTCGAGCGGTTCGTGCTCTGGGCCGCCGACGGCATCCGCATGCTGGTCGAGCCGCGGGCCGCGGCGGGCGAGCCCGCCCGCTGAACGGGCCCCGCTGAACGGCCCCGCGGAACCGGTCTGGCGGGAAACCCTATCGCGATATATCGTGAGTTCCTGTCCGCGCCGCTGACCCCAACGCGCGAAGACCATCGCCGAGTTCAGGACGGGAAGTATGCCGGGAGAGATCGTGCCCGCCGCAGGGAAGCAGGCCGCCCGCGGCCAGGAGTCCGCGATGCGGGCCTCCCACGCCGACCGGGACCGGGTGGCCGAGCTGCTGCGCATCGCGGCGGGCGACGGCCGGCTGACCTCGGAGGAGCTGGACGAGCGCCTGGAGGCCGCCCTGTCCGCGCGGACGATCGGCGACCTGGCCGGACTCACCACCGACCTGCCGCCCGTCTCGCTCGCCCCCGGCGGGGTGGTGGCGGAGGTCAAGGACGTCCTGACGATCGACCAGCGGTGGAGCCGGGTCAGGCGGGAGGGGCGCTGGGTGGTGCCGCGCCGCCTGGAGCTCTTCGTGGAGTGGTGCGACGTGACGCTCGACTTCACCGAGGCGGTGATCACGCAGGACACCCTGCAGATCGACCTGGACATGGAGGGCAAGACCCTGACCCTGATCACCGGGCCGGGCATCGTGGTCGACGCCGACGGCCTGGCCCTGGAGTTCAGCCGGATCAGGAACCGCCGGGCGCCGGACCACGGTGCGCCGGTCACGCTGCGGATCGAACTGGTCGGCAGGAAGCGCCACGGCCGCGTGGTCGTGCGCCGGCCCCGGAGGACGGCCGGACAGTGGCTGCTCAGGAAGCCCCTGGCCCTGCCGCCCGGCGACTGACGGTCCGTCATGGCGGCGGAGGCGGTTTCGTGTCGTACGCCGCAACCGTCGAGCTCCGGCCCCGACCTCCCCTACCCTTCCTCCATGCTCTCTGTGGTGGTCGCCCCCTGGGCGGGAAAAGCGGAGCCGGTGTTCGTCCACAATCCGGACGAACTTCACGACGCCGCCAGCACGATGAAGGTCGCGGTGCTCGCCGCGCTCTGCCGCGGCGGGGCGAACCTCGACGCCGAGGTGCCGGTGGTGAACCGCTTCGAGTCCGTCGTGGGCGGCGAGTTCGGCAACGACCCGGACTGGGACAGCGATCCGCTGCCCTGGGAACTGGTCGGCACCCACGTGCCGCTCCGGCTGCTCGCCGAGCGGATGATCACCCACTCCTCCAACCTGGCCACCAACATCTGCCTGGCCCGCACCACCCAGCAGGCCGTCACCGAGGTGTGGCGCCGCGCCGGTGCCACCCACAGCTCCACCCCGCGCGGGATCGAGGACTACGCGGCGCGCGCCCAGGGCGTGCACAACCGGGTGACGGCCCGCGACCTGGTCCGGCTGCTGCGCTCGCTCGCCGGGGAGCCCGAACTCCTCGCCCTCCTCGAGTGCAACGAGTTCCGGGTGGACCTGGCCGCCGGCCTCCCCTCCAACACCCGGATCGCCTTCAAGAACGGCTGGGTCCCAGGCGCCCGGCTCGGCGTCGGCCTCGTCCAGCCGGCCGACTGCCCGCCCTACCTGATCGCCGTCTGCTACACCGGCCCGCTCGCCGACGGCACGGACCGCACCGACCCGGCGGCCCGCCTGCTCGCCCGCGTCTCCAAGGCGGTGTGGGACCGCCGGGACCAGATCAGCCGCCCGGCGCCGGTGGCCCGTCCGGTGCCCTCGGCCGGTCCTGCGCCGCTCCGCTCGGCGGGCTGATCCGTACCGGCCCCGCGCGGCCGGTGGGTTCGCCGCGCTCCCCGTCGGGCTGCGGACCGCCCCCGTTCTGGTGTTCGGCGCCAAACCGTAACCGATCGTGCGCGCATGATGATCGGTCGGTTGCGGTATCCGATTGAGGCGTCCTGCTCAAGCGGTCGGGGGTGGGCTGAAGTGTCGTCCCGTCTACGCATACTCGCCCGGTGGGTCACGGCGACCGCCGTCGCCGCGGCCTACGTCGCGCTGCACCTGCTGGTCAACGTCGGCACGGGGGTGGATGTCGAGGCCAGCAGGGCCGGTGCCCTCTGGTGCGGGGCGATCGCCCTGGCTTTGCTCGGGCCCGCCCTGTGGCTGCGGCACCGGCGCCGGTCCGGGGTCGCCGAACTCGTCGGGCTCGTCGACCGCTTCGGCGCGCGACAGCCACGGTGGCGGCGGGCCGTCCGGATCGCCAACGGCGCCGGGTACCTGCTGTTCGGGGGCGGCACCGCTGCCGTCGCCGTCTCGGAGCGGGGCGAGGGCATGGGCCTGACGGTGTCGTTCGGGGTGCTGGTCGGCGGAGTGGCGGCCGGGGCGGCGGGACTGCTGATCCTGCGCCGCACCCGCCCGCTCGCCGCCCGCGGGGCGGCCCAGGCCCTGTTGCGGGACGGGCGCAGGCCGGTGCTCTACCTGCGCAGCTTCGACGACGACGCGACCGCCGCCCGGGTGGACGACGGGGCGGAGATCAACCTCCACAGCCGGGAGGAGCAGTTCGCCGCCGCGCTGGGTGCCGTCGGACCGGTGATCGCGGTGGGGCGGCCGGGGGAACCCCTGCCCCTCCTGGGCGCGGCCCGGTTCTACCTGCCGCTCGACGACTGGCAGGGCACCGTGCGGCGGCTGATGGACCTGTCCCAGCTGATCGTCCTGCGCCTGGGGAAGGGCGAGGGGCTGCGCTGGGAGATCGGCGAGGCGCGGGCCACCCAGCCGCCGGGGAAGCTCGTCCTGCTGGCCCCGCGCGGACTGTCCGAGCTGGCCGACCAGTTGAACGAGGGCCTGCCCACCCCGGTGCTGCCGAGGGAGGCGGTCACGGGTGAGCACTGGATCGGCGCCGTGATCGCCTTCGACGGCCACTGGACGCCCCGGGTGTTCCCGGTGGTGGAACGCAAGGGACCGTGGGCGTGGATGGAGCGGGTGGGCCTCTCCACGCCGCAGACGCCCACGGTGCACCTGGCCCACGCCATCCGGACGGCCCTGGCGGCCACCGGGTGGCGGCCCCGGCGGACGATGACCTGGCGGGCCCAACTCGCGACGAGGAAGGCGGACTTGACGGGCGTGGGGTTGGCCGTCGCGCTGACCCTGCCGGGCTGGCTCGGCTACCGGGTGCTGCAGCTGGCCGGTCTGTGGTGAATCGGTGACCCGACAGGAAGAGGGGGAAGCGTGGACAGGTCGAAGCAGCACAGGGCCGTGGTCGGATGGGGTGCCGCGGCGTCGCTGCTGATCCTCGCGATGGTGGCGGGGGACATACTGCTCGCCGCGGCCGACTGGCGCGTCTACCTGGTCGTCCAGGACGCCTTCGCGGGCAGGGCGACGGAGGCGGAGTTCACGGCGGCCGCCGACTTCTGGGACTCCGTCAGGGGGCCGCGGTGGTTCCTGTTGCTCGTCCCGGTCTACGCGGTGTTCGCCGTGTGGATGTGGCGGGCCCGGCTCAACGCCGAGGCGCTGGGCGGCCCGGGCAGCCAGCGCCGGGCGCGGGCCTGGGTGCTCGCGGGCTGGATCACCCCGGTGGCGAACCTCTGGGTGCCGTACCAGGTCGTCTCGGACGTCTGGAAGGCGAGTGCGCCCGGGCGGCCGGCTCCCCGGGCGCGGCTCGCCGTGTGGTGGGGAGCGCTGCTGGTCGGAACCTACGTGGGCAACGGGTACGTGAACCTGCTCAAGGACGAGTTCGACACGGTCGACGACCTGCGCCGGCTCGTGACCCTGTCCACCACCAGCGCGGTGCTCGACGTGGTCGCCGGAGCGATCATCCTCCATGTCATCCACCGCGTCAGTACCTGGCAGACCCAGCGGCGCGCCGAAGCGCGCCGCTGAATCCGCCGGCCGTCAGTACGGCTGCACGAGGACGTGCGCCGCGCCGGGGATGCCGACCTTGAGCAGCTCGTCCTCCTCCGGCGTGGTCGCGGTGCCCGTCTCCTGCTTGAGGACGGCCCGGGACAGGGCCTGGACCCACATGGCGCGCGGGCGGCGGCGGGCCTCCCAGGCGGCGAGGGCGGCCGGGACGGTGTCCTCCGCGTCCAGGCTCTGGGCGAGCACGAGCGCGTCCTCGACGGCCATCGCGGCGCCCTGGGCGAGGTGCGGGGTGGAGGCGTGGGCGGCGTCGCCGGCCAGGACGATCCGGCCGACGTGCCAGGGCTCCTCGACGGTGACCTGGGAGATCCGCGAGTAGACCACGGCGGCCGGGTCGGTGATCTGCGCCAGCGCCTCGGCGATCGGGCCGCCGAAGCCGGCCAGCCGCTCGCGCAGCTGCTCGTGGGCGCGTTCCGGGTCGGGGCGGAAGTCCTCGGCTTCGGCGAAGACCGAGCCCAGGTACATCTGCTCCGCGCTGATCGGGGTGAGCAGCGCCTTCGCGTTCAGGTTGCCGGAGGACATCACCACGCCCCGCACCTCGGGCGAACGCGGGACGGTCACACGCCAGTTGGCGAAGCCGGTGTACTCGGGGGCGTACTTCTCGCCGTACAGGTGGCGGCGCAGCGGCGAGCCGATGCCGTCGAAGCCGACGACCAGGTCGTAGCGGCCGACCTGCCCGTCGGTGAGGGCGGCCTCGATGCCGTGGGCGTCCTCGCGCAGGGTGCCGATGGTGGTGCCGAAGCGGAGGGTGGCGCCCGCCTTGACGGCGGCGTCGGCGAGGACGCGGGCCAGCGCGGGGCGCGGGATGCCGTTGTTGGAGGGGGCGTCGCCCATCCGGGGCTGCGGGATCTTCGCGAGGGTGGCGCCGGCCGGGTCGCAGATGGTCAGCACCTCCCACTCGAAGCCGGCGGCGAGGCAGTCGTTCAGGACGCCGATCTCGCGCATCACGTGCAGGGCGTTGGACGGCTGGATGATGCCGACGCCGAGGGCCTCCAACTGCTCGCGCAGCTCGGCGACGTCGACCTGATGGCCGCGCTCGGCGAGGGCGGTCGCGAGGGTGAGGCCGCCGATGCCGCCGCCGTTGACGAGGACGCGCAGGGGTCTGTTCATGAGGGGGGCTCCGAAAGGAAGTTCACAGGAGGTGCGGGGGTGCGGGGGCGGTGCGGGGCCCGGCCGGAGCCGGTCCGGCCGAGCGGGCACGGCGGTCGAGGGGAAGGGTCGGCCGGGATGTCGGTCCGGCCGGGGCCGGTTCAGCCGACGGGTGCGGCGGCGAGCTCCATCAGGTGGTCGACCAGGGCGAGCAGCAGGTCCCGTCCGAAGGCGCGCTCGCGCACGTCCCCGAGCAGCATCGGCACCTGCGGGTCGAGGTCGAGCGCGGCCCGGATCTCGTCGGGGGTGCGGGTGTTGGTGTTGTGGAAGCAGTTGATCGCGACCACGAACGGGATGCCCCGGCTCTCGAAGAAGTCGATGGAGGCGAAGCTGGTCTCCAGCCGGCGGGTGTCGGCGATGACGATCCCGCCGAGGGCGCCGTTGACCAGGTCGTTCCACATGAACCAGAAGCGCTCCTGGCCGGGCGTGCCGAACAGGTAGACGACCAGCTCGGGGCTGACCGTGATCCGGCCGAAGTCGAGGGCGACGGTGGTGGTGGTCTTCTGGTCGACGCCGGCCAGGTCGTCGACGCCGACGCTGGCCCGGGTCAGGTACTCCTCGGTGCGCAGCGGGGCGACCTCGCTGACCGAGCCGACCAGGGTGGTCTTGCCCACGCCGAAGCCGCCCGCGATCAGGATCTTGACGGCGGCCGGGGCGGCCGGGGCGGCGGGGGCGTCGGTGGCGGAGTGGGGGGTTGCCATGTTCAGAGTCTCCGGAGTCCTTCGCGTACGGCCGTGAGCAGGCCGAGGTCCACGCCGCCGGCGGCCCGGGCCACCGACAGCGGCGCCCGGGCCTTCAGCAGGCCCTGGGCGACCAGGTCGCCCAGCAGGATCTTGGTGACCGAGACCGGGAGGTCCAGGCCCGCCGACACCTCGGCGACGGCGATCGGGCGCCGGCAGCGTTCGAGGATCAGCCGGTGCTCGGGCTGGAGGCCGCGGGCACCGGCGCGGCTGCCCCGTGCCAGGGCGGCGTCGGCCTCCTCCTCGACCGTGGTGAGCACGGTGATGAGGGTGAGGTCGTCGCGCTCGGGCGCGGTCCGGCCGCGGGTGATCGTGTACGGGCGCACCATGCTGCCCGTCTCCTCCTCCGCGTCGTCCTCCAGCTCGCTCCAGTGCGGCACGGTGCCGCGCCGCCAGGAGTCGTCCCAGTCGGACTGCCGGCCCGAGGCCGGGCCGGACGGAGAGCCGGGCTGCGGGCCGGGCTGCGAACCGGAGGCCGGACCGGGTCGCGGGTCGGCCTGCCGGCCGTCGTCGCGGCCGTCCCCCCAGGCGTCGTTCCCGTACGGTTCCACCCTGGTCAGCCCCGGTTCCGGGCGGCGAAGGCGTCGAAGGAGGCCGGGGCGGCGGGGGCGCCGGGGGCCTCCTCGTGACGGACCGGGGTGGTGAGCTTCTGGCCGACCTGCTGCACCAGGGTGTGCATCGCGACGGACATCACCTCGGCGTCCACCTCCTGGGAGGCGACCACGGCCAGGTGGGTGCCCTGGGCGGCGGCGATGACGAACAGCCAGCACTCGGCGAGCTCGACGATCACCTGGTGCACCGGGCCGCCGTCGAACAGCGCCCCGACCCCGCGGGCCAGGCTCTGCTGGCCGGTGGCGACGGCGGCCAGGCGCTCGGCGTCGGCCCGCTCGATGGTGCGGGAGTGGCTGACCACGAGGCCGTCGTCGGAGAGCAGGACGGCGTTCCTGGTCCCGGGCACCGAGTCGACGAGTCCGTCCAGCAGCCAGTCCAGGTCCTGGTGGGTGGCGATCGTGCGGTTCATCACTGCTCATCCGTTCGTGTGGTTCGGGGGTCCGCGGCCGGAAGGGCCCAGGGGGCGGGCGCGGGTGCGGGGGAGGGCTCCGGCGGGGTGGCGGGCAGGCGGTGCTCGCCGCTGTCCTGGGCCCGGGCGGCGCGGGACTGCCGCTGGAAGGCGCCGATCGCCGCACCCGAGCGCCGTACCGGGCGCTCGGTGCGCTGGAACGGTCCCGCGGGCGGGGTGTCCCCGGCGGGCCGCTCGACCCACTGCGGCTGGGCCGGCGGGGGCACCCGCAGCTCGGCCGCCAGGCTGGCCTGCCGGACGCGCTGCGGCAGCGGGGGCTGGCCGGCCTGGGCCGGGCTGAACGGCACCGAGGTCCGGTACTCGCGGGGCTGGCGCCGCTCGGCCAGCCGGTAGTGGTCGGCCGGGCGGTACTGCTCGTCGGCGTACGGGGCCTCGGCCTCGGTGACCCGGGCGTAGGCGATGTCCGGGTAGGCCGGGGCGTCCTGGGCGGGCGCCGGGTCGGCCGGGGAGGTGTGCTCGATCGGCTGCTCCGGCTGGTGGTCGGGCCGGGCAGCCGTGGCGGGCTGCTCCACTCCGTACGACGGCACGGGGCCGGTGGACGGTTCAGCGTCGTACGACGGCTCCGATCCGAAGGGCTGCCCGGACGGGTACGGCTGCTCCGCCGGGTACGCCTGCCCGGCCTGGAACGGCTGCCCGGCCTGGTACGGCTGCTCGGGCCACTCCGCCTCGAACGGAGCCGCCGGGAGGACGGCCGGGGCGGCCGGGGCGTCCGGGTCCGACGGCAGCGGCTGGACGACCGCCGGCTGGAACGGGGCCGCGGGCAGCGGGACCTCCTGGAGCGTGGCCTCCGGTGCCGCGCCCCATCCCGCCGCCGGTCCCGCGTCCGGTGCCGGCCACGTCCCGGCCTCCGCCGGGGGCAGCGGCACCGGGGCCCCGTGCGGGGCGTGGTCGCCCTGCGTGAAGGAGTCCACCGGCGCGACCGGCGGACCGGCCGGCACCGGGACGGGCGTCTCGTCGGAGGCCGAGCGGACGGCCCGGCGCGAGCGGCGCACCAGCGGGATCGGCTCGGTGGCCGTGCCGCCGGCGCCGTCCGGCAGCCCGGTGTCGCCCTCCAGGACCAGCTCGTCGGGGACGAGCACGACCGCCCGGGTGCCGCCGAAGGCGGACGGGCGGAACTCGATCCGCAGCCCGTGCAGGGCGGCCAGCCGGGAGACCACGTGGAAGCCGAGGCGGATGTCGTCGGCCCGGGCCAGCACGTCGGTGCGCGGCGGGCGGCTCATCAGCTCGTTGGCCGCGTCGTACTGCTCCGGGTCCATGCCGAGGCCCCGGTCCTCGATCTCGATCGCGAGCCCGCGGCCGACCACGGCGGCGCGCACCTCGACCGGCGTGGGCGGCTTGGAGAAGGTGGTGGCGTTCTCCATCAGCTCGGCGAGCACGTGCGCCACCGGGCCGACGGCCCGCTCGGAGAGCCAGGGGTCGCCCTCGATGTCGATCGAGATCCGCCGGTAGTCCTGCACCTCGCCCTGCGCGGCGCGCAGCACGTCCAGCAGCGGGACGGGCTTGCGCCAGCGCCGCTGCGGCTGGCCGCCGGCCATGATGACGAGGTTCTCCTCGTAGCGGCGCAGGCGGGCGGTGAGGTGGTCGAGGTCGAAGAGGCCCTCCAGGACCTCCGGGTCGTCGTGCTTGCGCTCCAGCTCGTCCAGCTTGCGCAGCTGGCGGCCGATCAGCAGCTGGGTGCGGCGGGCGATGCGCTGGAGCAGCCGCTCGAAGCCGCGGTGCTGCTCGGCCTGGCCGACGGCGGACTCCAGTGCGGCGGAGCGGGCCAGGTTGAGCGCCTGGCCGAGCCGGGCCAGCTCGTCGGTGCCGTTGCCGTGCGGGCCGTCCGTGATGGTGCGGGTCTCGGCCTCCACGTCCACCTGCTCGCCGCGGCCGAGGCGGTCGACCACCTCTGGCAGGGTGCGCTGCATCTCCTCGGCCTGGGTGTGCAGGTCCTTGATGCGGCGGCGCAGCGAGCGGCTGAGCCGCCAGGAGACGATGATCACCGCGACGACGGTGATCAGGCCGACGACGGCGGTCAGCACCACGCGGGTCAGCAGGCCCATGATGGCGCCCTTGCCGACCTCGACGATGGCGCTGGTACGGGCCTCGATCGCCTTGACCAGCGGCGGGTTGAGCTGGTCGAGGGCCTGGCGCCACTGGTCCTGGGCGGCCGGCAGTCTGACGGTGCCGTTGGCGTCGGCGGCGGTGGGCCTGGTCAGCTGCTGCTCGACGGCGGCCTTGGCCTGCCAGGCCGGGCCGTTCATCAGGTCGTGCCAGCCCTGGACCTCGGTGTCCGGGATGTACGGCAGCACCTGGACGTTGAGCAGGTGGTCCTGGGCGCCGATGGCCTGCTGGACGGCCTGGTAGTCGGCGGTGCTCAGCCGGCCGCTGGGCCAGCCGCGGGCCAGGATGGCGTCCTCCCGGGCCAGCATCTCCTTGGCCCAGAAGGCGTTGACGAGGGTCTTGGAGATCCAGGTGACCTCGCCGGTGTCGACGCGGCTGAGCGCGGTGAACAGCCGCAGGTCCACCGCGATCAGGTCGGTGTAGTACGTGTAGACCGTCTGCTGGTCGACGGAGCCGCGGTCGACGCCGGCGCGCTGCTCGACCAGCTTGCCCATCGCCTGGCGTGCCTCGGCGACGGCGGTGCGCACCTCTTCGGGCGCGTTGTCGGCGGTCTCCCCGGAGAGGGTCTGGAACTGCCGCACGGCGTCGTCGGTCAGCTGCCGCTGGCGGCGCAGCTGGTCGGCGTTGGAGCCGGGCCGGGCGAGCGCCTCGGCGCTGAGCCGGCGCTCCTCCTGGAGGTTGTAGTAGACGATGTTGGACGGTTGTCCGGCCTTCTGGGCGAGCAGGGCCTGAGCGCCCTGCCGCTGGAAGTCGAAGACCGTCTCACCGCTGGTCACGGCCCAGAGGGCGACCAGGGCGATGCTGGGGACGACGGCCAGGACGAGCAGCGCCGTCCGCAGGGACAGGCGTGGACGCCTGCGGGGGCCCTTCGGCGTCGGGGGCCGCCGATTCGCACGCGCGCGCAGAGCTGACTCCTTGGGGCTGGCGGCCGGCCGGTGAGGGGCGGGCCGTCCGGGCACGGTTTTTTGACGAAGCGATACTAGTCATACCGTGTGATTAGAGTGAAAACCCGTTCGCTGCCTGGGCTGTGCTTGCACACGGAGCGGACACAATGTCATTCATTCGTTGACCGTCCGTATGCGGAGCAGGCCCTTCCGGACTCGCCCGACACAGTGTCAACGAGACGCGCGGCCGACGGATGGCCGGGGTGTGAAAACTGTGTGACGCCCCGCCGGGACCCGCTCGGCACGCCCGCCGGGCCATCGCCCGGCCCGGATCCGCCCCTCCGGCCGCGTGGCGGCCCGTCCGGCGAGGGGGAGGGCGTGGAGGGCGGCCATCGGACCCATTTGTCAGGTTCTCTGAGGACTCGCGTACCACGGTCAGCCTACCCGGCACACGGCCGCGGACGCCCTCCGTGGGAGCCGCCGTTCCGATGACGTACCGGGAGTCGCCGAACGTGACGGGCGGGACACTCTCCACGGTGGCGGCCGGTCGTCGCGAAGTCCGTACGGCTCTGGAGCTGCGAACACGCTCGGTGGGCGGATACTGGAGGAGTGGGACGGATCGGACCGGGCGTCGCCGACAGGCCGCCGGAACGGTCCGACCACGGGCAACGGCCTCCAGGTCCCCGGGACCGCGCCGCCGGTGCAGGTCTCGGCGGGCGCCAGGAGCGCCGACGCAACGAGAGAGAGAAGCCGTGATGAGTTACTTCGGCCGTGGAGGAGACAGAGGCGGTGGTTACGGCCGTGACCGTGACCGTGGTCGTGGGCGTGATCGTGATCGTGGCCGCAACCGTCGTGGAAACCACCGTCGCCGTTTCGGCATGTGGTGACGGTGATTTCGGCTAGGACTGCGCACAACAGTCCCGACTAGCGCCATCACAGGGGCCGGCGGTACCACCGCCGGCCCCTCACCCTGGGGCCGGCACCGCCGCCACGCGGAGGGTGACGCGTCCCGGACGACGGGGCCCGGACGACGGGGCCCCGGATGACGGGTCCCCACCTCGGAAACGGCGGATCCGGACCCCGAAAGGTCGTTTCCGGACACCGGAACGACGTCTCCGAGAGCAACGGGTCGTGGCCATGCGCGAAGTGACGCCCCCGGGCGACCGGGCGGCGCGGGACGACGACGACCCGGGGCCGGTGACGGACCCGCCCGTCGTCCCGCTGCGGGAGCTGATGCGCCGGTTCTGGCCGTGGGTGCGCCCCGACGTGCGCTGGCTCCCGGTGAGCGCGGTCCTGCTCGTCCTCGGCGCCTTCGGCGAGGTCGTCTCCGTCTGGCTGTTCAAGGACCTGATCGACGACGTCCTGGTGCCCCGGCACTTCGCCGACTTCTGGCTGCTCGCCGCCCTCATGCTCGGCGCGTCCGTGGCCGCCGCGCTGTTCACCTACGGCGGCACCTACACCAGCACCAGGACCGCCGAGCGCTACATGCTGCGGCTGCGCACCGACACCCTCGCCCACCTGCACACCCTGCCGCCCGACACTCTGGAGACCCGCTGGCGCGGCGACCTGGTGGCACGGCTCACCTTCGACATCGCCGAGATCGAGCAGATGGTGGCCACCGGACTGGTCGAGGGCGCCGTGGCCGCGGTCAGCCTGCTGCTGTTCACCGGAGCCGCCTTCTACCTGAGCTGGCCGCTCACCGTGGCCGCGCTGCTGGCCGCCCCGCTGTTCGTCCTCTCCACCAGTCTGTTCGGGCGCCGCATCCGGCGCCGGGAACGGCAGGTCCAGCGCCGCGCGGGCGGCGTCACCGCGCTGCTGGAGGAGTCCCTGCGCAACGCCACCGTCACCCGGACCTGCGGCCAGGAGAGCCGCGAGGTCGAACGGGTCCACCGGGAGGGCAAGGCCCTGCTCGACGCCGAACTCTCCGCCGCCCGGGTCGCCGACCTCTACCAGCCCTTCCTCGGCGTGCTGCAACTGCTGGCCGGGCTCACGGTGGTGGGCGTCGGCGCGCTGGAGGTCATCCACGGGCAGCTCAGCCTGGGCGGCCTGCTCGCCTTCGCCGCCTTCATGGCCCAGCTGTTCGAGCCCGCTCAGCAGCTCGCCGCCCTCGTCCCGCTGGCCGGCACGGCCTGCGCCTCGGGCGAACGCGTGCTGGAACTGCACGACCTCACCAGCCCGGTGCGCGAACGCCCCACCGCCCGCGACACCGGCCCGGTCCAGGGCCGGGTCACCCTCCAGGGCGTCCGGGCCGGCTACCCCGGCGCCACCGGGACCCCCGGGCCGCCCGTCCTCACCGACCTGGACCTCGACCTGCTCCCTGGCGAGACCCTGGCCCTCGTCGGGCCCAGCGGCAGCGGCAAGTCCACCCTCGCCAAGCTCCTCGTCCGCTTCCTCGACCCGCAGGCCGGCACCGTCCGCCTCGACGGCCAGGACCTGCGCGACCTCACCCTCGTCTCGCTGCGCCAGGCCGTCACCCTGCTGCCCCAGCAGGCCCCGCTGTTCCGCGCGACCATCGCCGACAACATCGCCTACGGCCGCCCCGACGCCCCGCCCGCCGCCATCGAACGCGCCGCCCGCAACGCCGGCGCCCACGACTTCGTCACCGCGCTGCCGGACGGCTACCGCACGGTGATCGGCGCCGACGGCTTCCAGCTCTCCGGCGGCCAGAGCCAGCGCGTCGCCATCGCCCGCGCCTTCCTGCGGGACACCCCCGTGCTGGTCCTGGACGAACCCACCACCGGGCTGGACCCGCACACCGTCGAGCAGTTCGTCCCCGCGCTGCGCCGCCTGATGACCGGGCGCACCACCGTCCTGATCACCCACGACCGGGCGCTGCTGCCCCTCGCCGACCGCGTCCTCACCCTCCGGCCGCCGGGCACCGCCGGGCCGGCCGCCGGTCCGGACAGCCGCCCGGACGCCAGCCCGGTCGACGCGTTGCGCGGCCGGGAGCCGCGGAAGCCCTGAGCCGACGGCGCGGCGGCTACGCGCCGAGGTAGTGCAGGACGGCCAGGATGCGGCGGTTGTAGTCGGTGGTGCGGGGCAGGTCCAGCTTGTCGAAGACGGCGTTGAGGTTCTTCTCCACCGCGCTCATCGAGACGTGCAGCCGCTGCGCGATGGCGGCGTTGGTCCAGCCCTGGGCGAGTGCCTCCAGGACGCTGCGCTCACGCGGGGTGAGCCGGGCCAGCGGGTCGGTGCGGGTGGTGCGCACCACCAGTTGGCGCACCACCTCCGGGTCGATCACCGCGCCGCCCGCCGCGACCCGCACCAGGGCGTCCAGGAACTCGTCGACCTCCGCCACCCGGTCCTTCAGCAGGTAGCCGACCCGCTCCGCGCCCGCGTCCAACAGCCGGGCCGCGTACCCGCGTTCGATGTGCTGGGAGAGCACCAGCACGCCCACCTCCGGCCAGCGCTCGCGGATCTCCACCGCCGCCCGCAGCCCCTCGTCGGTGTGGGTCGGCGGCATCCGGATGTCCACCACCACGACGTCCGGCGGCCGTTCCGCCACCGCCGCCGTCAGCGCCGCCGCGTCGCCGACCGCGGCCAGCACCTCGTGCCCCTCCTCGGCGAGCAGCCGGACCAGGCCCTCCCGCAGCAGGGTCGAGTCCTCGGCGAGGGTCACGCGCATGGCAGCTCCGCGGTGATGACGGTCGGGCCCCCGGCGGGGCTGTGGACGTGGAGGGTACCGTCCAGCGCGGCGACCCGCCCGCGCAGGCCGGTCAGGCCGCTGCCCGCCGGGTCCGCGCCGCCGGTGCCGTCGTCCTCGACCCGTACGGTGAGCACGCCGGCGGTCCGCTCGACCAGGGCCGAGACCGCCGAGGCGGCGGAGTGCTTGGCCGCGTTGGTGACGCACTCCGACACCACGAAGTAGGCGGCGGTCCGGACGGGTTCGGGCAGCGGGCCGGCCACCTCGTAGCGGAGCCGCAACGGGACGGCGCACCGCTCGGCCACCCCGCCCAGCGCCTCCTCCAGGCCCAGGGTGTCCAGCGCCGACGGGTACGCCCGCCAGGCCACCTCGCGCAGCTCGGTCAGCACCCCCTGCGCCTCCCGGTGCGCCTGGCGCAGCAGCGCCTCCGTCCGCTCCGGGTCCTGGCGGCGGTCCAGGCCGCGCCGAGCCCGGCCGACCAGCATCGCCAGCGCGACCACCCGCTGCTGCACGCCGTCGTGCAGATCCCGCTCGATCCGCCGCCGCTCGGCGTCCACCGCCTGCACCACCGCGGCCCGGCTGTCGGCGAGTTCGGTGATCCGGCGGCGCAGCAGCTCGGCCTCGGACGGCCCGAAGCACTCCCGGGCGGTCCGGGCGTCCAGCGCGGCCAGCGAGAACAGGCCCTGCACGGCCAGGAAGAGCAGCACCCCGCCGAGCAGCACCTGGGTCGCCAGCTCCTCCCAGCCCAGCGAGCCGCGCAGCACCCCGCCGACCAGCAGGACGGCCAGCGCCAGCCCGAAGCCCAGCAGCCCCAGCACCACCCCGGCGACCAGCCCGCCGCCGCTGCGCACCGCCAGGTAGCGCAGTACCCGGCGGTCGTCCGCCCGGTAGTGGCGGGGGAAGCGGTCGCCGAAGAAGGCGCTGCGCCGGGCCCGCTCCAGGGCGGCCAGCCGGCGCACCCCGGACAGCAGGCCCGGCACCGCGTACGGGCGGGTGCGCGGCCAGAGCAGGAACGGGCCGAGGACGACGGCCGCGAGGAGGAGGTACAGCGCGGCGAGCGCGGCGCTCGGGCAGCCGAGCAGAACTCCGGTGGCCCGGCGCGGCCATGACGTGGCGTCCGCTGCATCCCCCTGCACGGGGTCCGAGCTTACGGGGCGGGCCGGGCCTGCGGGGGCGGTGGGGCCTTCGGGGCCGGTGGGTCCGGCCGGGCCGGTCACCGCGCGCGGCGGTGCTGGGCGGCGCTGTTGCGCCCGCGCCAGCGCATCACGACGTACCCGGCCACGGCCGCGGCGACCACCACCAGGACCGCCTTGGAGAACAGGCCGACGTACGTCTCCACCGTGTCCCAGCGGTCCCCGAGGAGGAACCCGGCCATCACCAGCACGCTGTTCCACACCAGGCTGCCGATCGTGGTCAGCATGACGAACGCGGGCAGCGGCATCCGCTCGACCCCGGCCGGAACGGAGATCAGGCTGCGGAAGATCGGCACCATCCGGCCCAGCAGCACCGCCTTCGTCCCGTGCCGGGCGAACCAGGCCTCGGTGCGCTCCAGGTCGGAGGCCTTGACCAGCGGCAGCCGGGCCCAGATCGCGTGCATCCGCTCCCGGCCGAACAGGGCGCCCAGCCAGTAGAGGACGACGGCCCCGGCGACCGAGCCGAGGGTCGTCCAGGTCAGCGCCGAGGCGAGGCTGATCACGCCCTGCCCGGCGGCGAAGCCCGTCAACGGCAGGATCACCTCGCTGGGCAGCGGCGGGAACAGGTTCTCCAGCGCGATCGCCAGGCCGGCCCCGGGGCCGCCCAGGGTGTCGACCAGGTCGGCCGCCCAGCCGGCGAAGCCGTCGGCGGGCTGCTGGGCGATGGCGAGGACGGTGTGCGGCATGCGGGCTCCAGGGTGGTCGCGGTGCCGGCGCCTGGTGCGCCCGGCTCTGCCCTCCACGCTAGGAACCGCAGGTCAGCGCCGGTATGCGGGTTTCCGGCGAACGCCCTGTGGTTTTCCGTACCGCCGCACCCTGTGGTTTTCCGCAGGGGCGGAGAATCCGGTGGCGGCTGGCGTGGCCGCTTTGTCAGGATGGCGCCATGGACGACGCATTCACCCTGGCCTGGCAGCATTCCGCCGGACTGGTCTTCCCCGAGGACCTGCCGATGGCCGCCGCCGGGCTGCTGGCGGCGGGCATCGGCGGGGACTCGCCCGCGCTCTGCGACCTCGCGGGGCGGCCGGGCCGGGGCGAGCCCCCGGTCGAGCTGACGGAGCTGCTGTGGCAGGCGATGGCGGAGCTGGGCCTGCCGGTGCCGGACGACGGCTTCGTCCAGCGCAGCCTCCTGCACCACACCGCGGCCCGGCTGGTGTCCGGGGAGATCACGCCGGTTGAGGCCGTCGCCATGCTCTGGTCCCGGATCGACGAGCGCACGACCGGGGCGGAGCGGCGGCTCGCGGAGCTGGTCGACCAGGTCTGCTGCCCGGGCTGCGTCGACACGTGGCCGGTCGAGGTGACGCGGGACTGGGAGCGGGAGATGAGGGCGGCGGCCGTCGAGGTGGCGTCGGCGCCCGACCACCGGAACGCCGCCTCCTGGCACCGGGGCTGAACGCGCCTCGCCCGCCGGGCGGTTGGCGATCAGCTGTTTCGGCGGCTCAGCGGTTCAGTGCGGCCACGGTCTCCCTGGTCAGCTCCCGCGCCCGGGCGACGGTGGCCGTCAGCTCCGCCGCCGACCCGCCGGGCTCGGCGAGCAGGCCGTGCGCGCGCCGGCCGAAGTACGGTGGGGCGTCCGGCAGTCGACCGGCTACGGCCAGCGCGCCCTTCTCGTTCAGGCACCAGCGGCGGTGGTGGGCGAACAGGGCCTGGACCAGGATGCCGACGGCGTGCGACAGGCAGAGCGAGACGTGCAGGGCGTCGGCGCGGACGGCGCTCTTCGCGGCGGTGTCGAGCAGGAAGCCGGCCTCCCAGGTGGCCGCGGTGAGGGCCCCGCGCAGCGGTTCCGGGTAGTCGGCGGTCTGCCGCTTGAGCCGCGTCAACTCCCCGGTGGGGTCGGCCAACGGCTGCCCGAGGGCGACCTCGCCCGGGTAGCAGGGCGACCAGAAGCCGAGCGGGTGGCCGGCCTGCGTCCCCACCTCGTAGCGGCCCGCGCGGCAGTCCGCCCACACCCGTCCGACCCGGTCGAGGTCCCGCAGGATCCAGTCCACGGCGACGCCGTCGACCCGCAGCCACGCCCCGCCGTTGACCCACGGGCCCCAGCCGCCCGGGCCGGCCACCTCGGTCTCCGGCCCGGCGAGCGCCCGCAGCGCGTCGAGGTCGGGGCCGCCCCGGTAGTACACCCCGAGGTCCCAGTCCGACTCCGGCCGCTCCTCGCCCCGTGCCCGGCTCCCGCCGAGCATCACTCCCACCACGCCCGGCACACGGGCGAGTTGACCGGCCATGTCCTCGATGATCGCGCGCATGAAGGAGATTCTGGCAGGAGAAGCGGTGTCCGCCCGGGAATTTCGGATGCGGTGGTGGCGTCCGCGGAGGCGTACCCACTCCTCGCCACTCTCAACGTACAGCGCACGGGGGGCCTTGCCGCAAGGCCCCGGTGGTGACGCAGAATCACCGCTTCGAGGACGCCGGTCCGCGAAGCACGGAAGCAGATCCGCGAAACGGGGAGTCACGAAGTGCGAGTGGTGTTGTCGACGTACGGGTCGCGCGGGGACGTCGAGCCGATGGCCGCGCTGGCGGTGCGGCTGAGGGAACTCGGCGCCGAGGTGCGGGTCTGCGCGCCGCCGGACGAGGAGTTCTCGGCGCGGCTGGCCGAGGCCGGAGTCGAGCCGGTGCCGGTCGGGCAGTCGGTGCGCGCGCTGGTCAGCGGGCCGCCGCCGAAGCCCGGGGAGCTGCCCGCGCGCGCCGCCCGGCTGGTCGAGCAGTTCCACGCGGCGGTGCTCGGGGCGGCCGAGCCGGGCGGCGCGGTGCTGGCCACCGGGCTGTTCCCGGCGGCGGCCGGCGCACAGGCGGCGGCCGAGCAACTGGGCGCCCGCTTCGTGTACGTGGCCCTCCAGCCGACCGTGCTGCCCTCCCCGCACCACCGGCCGTTCGAGTACCCGATGCTGCCCTACCCGCCGGAGGCGACCGACCCCCGGGAGCTGTGGGAGCTCAACATCGGGACGATGAACGCGCTGTTCGGCGACGCGGTCAACTCCCGCCGGGCGGCGGTCGGACTGCCCGAGGCCGACAACGTCCGGGACCACGTCCTCACCGGCCGGCCGTGGCTGGCCACCGACCCGCTGCTCGACCCGTGGCCGCGGCCCGCCGAGGCGGACGCGGCCTGGCCCGAGGCGGTGCAGACCGGCGCGTGGATCCTGCCGGACGAACGCCCGCTGCCCGCCGACCTGTCGGCCTTCCTGGCGGCCGGCGAGGCGCCGGTGTACGTCGGCTTCGGCAGCATGCCGCTGCGCGACCCGGCGGGCGCCGCCCGGGTCGCCGTCGAGGCGGTCCGGGCGCAGGGCCGCCGGGTGCTGCTCGGCCGCGGCTGGGCCCGACTGGCGGAGGTGGACGGGGCCGAGGACTGCTTCGCGGTCGGCGAGGTCAACCAGCAGGCGCTGTTCCCGAAGGTGGCCGCCGTCGTCCACCACGGCGGCGCGGGCACCACCACCACGGCCGCCCGGGCCGGGGTGCCCCAGGTGCTGGTGCCGCAGATGGTGGACCAGCCGTACTGGGCCGCGCGGGTGGCGGAGTTGGGCATCGGCGCCGCCCACGACGGCCCGACCCCGACCACCGCGTCCCTCACCGCCGCCCTGCGCCGGGCCCTCGCCCCCGCCACCCGCGAGCGCGCCGCCGCCCTCTCGGCCCGGGTCCGCACGGACGGTGCGACGGCCGCCGCGAAGCTGCTGCTCGGCTGAAGGGGGACAGGAAAGGAGCGGGAGGTCGGCCCGGCCGACGTCCCGCTCCTGCCCCGGGCTCAGGAGGCCGGTTCGGTCAGGTACTTGGCACCGGCGTCCGGGAGCTTGTTGCCGTCCTTGTCGAAGAACTGCCAGGACTTCGCCCGCATCGTCCCCGGGCGGGCCACCACCAGCTCGCGGATCGGGGAGTCGGCCACGGTGACGGGCGTCGGCTCCGTGGTGCTGCCGTCCGCCCAGGTCACCACCACCCGGCCGACGTCCGGTCCGATCGAGAGCAGCACCACGTCCAGCGGGGCCACGGTGTCGCCCTTGCCCCGGTGGCCGACCAGGCCGCCGCCGAAGACGGTCCGGTTGCGCGGGTCGACCTTGCCCGGGGCCGCCTGGGCGCCGTCGGAGTCATGGCTGAGCCGCACCCCGTCCACCGTGAAGTAGACGTTGGTGACGTCGCAGTCCGGCTGCCAGTACCGCTGGACGTACTCCTCCGTCGGCTTGGAGATCTCCGAGTCGTACCTGCTGCGCTCCTCCCACACCGCCGTCGCCTGCTCGAACGCCCGCTCCCGGGGGGCCTCCGGCCACAGCGCCTCCCACAGCTGCCACTGCTTGCCGTCCGGGGTCAGGCCCTGGCCGAGCAGCACCCGGACCGGGGTCAGCGGGTTGCGGAAGGCCGGGGCGGTCCCGTTCGGCGGGAGGGGGGTGCCCAGCCCGGGGGTGTTCGCCCGGCCGGGTACGGTCCACCGGCCGCCAGCATCCTATCGACGCCTTGTCGTGAACCGCCTCCGGGGGCCCCAGGTGTGATCAATCAGGCACTT
>NZ_JBSFJC010000104.1:0-29686 GCF_053597855.1 Kitasatospora sp. NPDC001225 | reverse complement strand
GGCGGTCGGGAGGGCGCCGTGTCGGACGGGCGGACGGGGTGTCAGCCCCAGTTGCCCACCAGCGGGGTGTCGCCCGGGTTGCCGAACTTCCTGCTGTAGACCACCAGGTCGGAGTTCTCGGCGGCCCCGTAGAAGGTCTGGTCGCCGGGCCGGTACACGCCGATGGTCTCCTTGCCGCTGCCGTCCCAGTCGCCCTTGACCGGGCGGTCGCCGGGGTTGCCGAACCTGACGCCCGGGCGCGGGTGTTCCGTCTCGTTGGAGTCGTTCAGGTAGAAGGTCTGGGTCTGCGGGTCGTAGACGGCGACGGTGGTGGTGCCGTTGCCGTCCCAGTCGCCGACCAGCGGCTTCCAGCCCTCGTTGCCCAGCTTGATCCGGTACCTGACGGTGGCGTTGTCGTCGGACAGGTAGAAGTACTGGTCGCTGGGCCGGTAGACGCCGACCGTGCTCCGCCCCTGCCCGCTCCAGTCGCCGACCAGCGGGACGTCACCGGGGGCCCCGAACGGGAAGGTGGCGGCCACGGTGGCGTTGTCGTAGGACAGTTGGAAGGTCGCGGTGTCGCGGTGGTAGACGCCGACGGTGTCGGTGCCCGGCCCGTTCCAGTGGCCCGTCAGCGGGACGATGTCGCCGCCCCCGCCGCCGAACACGGCCTGCCCGGTGTACCAGCCGTTGTGGGCGGCCTGGCCGAAGCTGCCGTCCGAGGGCCGGTACACGCCCACCGAGGCGGGCGCCGGCGTGGGCGTGGCGTCGACCACGGCCTTGCCGATCCTCTGCTGCGCCGCGACGGTCAGCGGCACCTTGTTCGGCTGGTCCGGGCCGAGCCAGCGGAAGTTCTGCAGGTAGACGACCCGGGGGTCCTGCGCGGCGATCGCGCGGTACTCGGCGTTGTACGCCGCGATGTCGGCGTCGGTCTTGCCGGAGTAGCAGCCGTCGGCGACCCGGTACTCGTTGGTGGACTCCGGGAAGAGCATCAGGTGCTGGTCCGGCGAGGAGAGGAAGGTCTTCAGGTTCGCCAGCAGCCGCTGGATCTCGCCGCGGCCCTCGCAGTAGTAGTCGAAGCCGACGATGTCGACCGTGGACGGGATCGGCGCGGTCTGCTCGGCGTTCCAGCGGTCGAGGCTCATGATCAGCGTCTTGTCCGGGAACGCGGCCCTGATCCGCTCCGCCTGCGTCTGGACCTGCGCGGGGCTCAGGCCGTGCGAGTAGGGCTCGTCGCTCACGTCGACGGCGCCGATCTTGTCGATGTTCGACCCGATGCGCCGCACCAGGTCCAGGAGGTTCCGCGCGGCGTTCGGGTTCGGGTCGACGGCCCAGGAACCCGGCGCACGCGGGACCACCGTCTCCTGGTTGAGGTCGATCACGCAGGCGGCCGGCCGGCACTGGTCCAGGAACTCCAGGCGGGGGTCCTGGTCGCGCAGGTAGTTGTTGAAGTTGGTCCACTGCGCCACCTCCGGCGCGTGGTTGGCGCTGAAGTTCGGCTCGTTCGGGTCCCGGATGTCGAAGAACCCGTAGTAGCCGAGCCCGCCCAGCATGGAGACCCGCAGGTCGTCCGCCGTGGTGACCTGGCCGGCCGCCGAGTGGTGCGCGCCGAGCGAGACGTAGCCGTCGCGGGGCAGCTTGGCGGCGGTGCGGCCGGAGAACACCGTCGTGCCGTTGACCCTGACGGTCGCCTGCTGCCGGTCGCCGGTCGCCAGCGCGGCCGACACCTCGTAGGAGCCGGCCGGCGGGACGGCGGGCAGCGCGGTCGGGGTGCCGCCCTGGAAGAGCGTCAGCCCGCCGTCGGCCTGGACGCGCAGGCCGAGCGCGATGTCCTCGGCGTCGACGGCGCCCGTACCGCCCGAGGCGTTGCCGACGGCGAGGGAGGCCCAGTCCTGGCCGGAGGTGCTGCCGACCACGGGGGTCAGGACGGCGTGCACCGTGTAGGCGCCGCTCTGGACGTCCGAGGTGGCCGGCTTGTCGAGGCGGACCGCCGAGGTGCCCTTGGGGAAGGAGAGCACGTTCGGGTGGGCCGGGCTGTTGACCTGCACCGAGCCCGCCGGCGGGTCGAGGGCCAGGCCCTTGACGCCCGACACGGCGGTGTAGTTGGCGGAGATCAGGCTCGGCTGGCGGGCAGCCAGGTCCTGGTTGAGGCCGTGGTCGGCGGTGGCGTTGGGCGCGCCGTCGAAGGTGTCGACGAACGGCTTGGCGCTGCGGGTGGCGCTGGTGTCGATCCGGCTGACGTTCAGGCCGTGGCCGGCGCCGTCACCGAAGGTGGTGACGCGGTTCGGGTCGGAGAGGTACGCGCCGAGGTAGAGGAACTCGCTGCCCGGCCAGCGGGTCACCCCGGCCGGCGCGGAGACGGTGAACGGGGTGCCGTTCACGGTCAGGGTGACGGCGCGGTCGGCGCCGGTGGAGACAGTGAGCGAGACGGCGTACTGCGCCGTGGGCGCCACCGTGCCGGTCCAGAAGGGGTTCTCGCCGCCGCCACCGTGGAAGAGGGCGAGCTTGCCGCCCGAGGTGACGGTCAGGCCGAGGTCGACGTCGCCGCCGGTCACGTAGCCGTTGCCGCGGTGGCTGCGGCTCAGCACGATCGAGCCCCAGTCGGCGCCGCCGGTGTCGCCGACGACCGGGTCGACCACCGTCGAGACGGTGTAGTGGCCGGTGCCGTCCGCGACGGCGGGCGCGCCGAGCATGATCGCGGAGACGCCCTTGGCGAACAGCAGCTTGTCGGGGTGGTCCGGATGACTGGTCTGGACGAACCACTGGTCGGGCGCGGTCGAGGTGTCCCAGCGGCCGGAGACCCGGGTGTAGGAGATCCCGTGCTGCCCGGCCGGGGGCGACTGCCGGGCGTCGAGGCCGACGTTCAGCCCGTACAGCGGGTCGGTGTCCTGGGCCGGGTCCAGCCGGAAGGTGTCCGCGAAGGCGCGCGTGGTGGTGAGGTCCACCGGGGTCGGGCCGGACCCGTCACCGGCCGGTGCGCCGGGTGCTGAGCCGGCAGGCGTTGAGCCGGCGGGTGCGGCGGCCGCCGTGGTGGGTGCGAGGCCCGCGGGCAGCAGTGCCAGCGCGAGCGCCGAGGCGCCGGCGAGCAGCCCGCGGCCCAGGCGTTGAGTGAGTATCACCGAGTGTTCGTCTCCCGGTCGTCGAATCGGCGACGCGGGTGTGCGCCCCCGAGGGGAGAGCGGACACAGCGGTGTCGTACCCCAGCTCAGCGACCTTCCCCCCGGGCGGGATCATAGAGGGTGGGTACGAACGGCCGCACCGGGTGTTCCGGCGCGGCCGTGGGCGGGTCGACTCGTTCACACCCCGTGGGGCGTCGACAGCTCGTAATTCATGACACCTCGTGGGGCGTTGGCACCTGGCGGCTCGTCACACCTCGAAGGGCGTGATCGTCTGCTCGGCGCGCCCGTCGAAGACCTGCGCGGTCACCGGGTCGCCGCTGCCCCCGGACGTGCTGGAAGTCATGGCCCAGCCGGCGGAGTTCACCACGGCCTCGTTCATCACGTCGTACGTCCACTGCTGGGCGGCCGAGCCGTCACACGCGGCGGGTGTGATCTGACCGCCGACGGAGGACGGCGCGGCCAGGCACTCGTTGCCCTCGGCGCTGCGCATGCTGCCGTCGCGGGCGAAGACGAACAGCTGGTTGCCGTTGGGCGATTCGGCGCAGCCGTAGGTGATCACGCCGGTGGCGCCGCCGCGGTCCAGACAGGCGCCGTTGGTGAAGCGCAGGGGCCAGCGGGCGGACTGGCCGAGACCGGTCTCGGTGATCAGCGTCCCGTCGTCCTGCTTCTGCTGCCGGACCATGTCCTGACAGGTGCCGCTGGTCGACGTTCCCGTGTTCGCGGCGGTGAGGGTGCCGCCGTTGCCGGTCATCTTGCCCCACCGGTTCTCGGCGTACGCGTTGTCGTCGCACACGTACCGGGAGTCGTTCCAGTCGAAGTACTCCACCCAGCTGCTCCAACTGTGCTGGATCTTCGAGGAGTTCGGCAGCAGGGCCTCGCCCAGGACGAAGCTGGTGCCGGCGGTCTCGTCGCTCACGGTGACCTTCGCCCAGTGGGTCACGGGGTCGATCTCCACGTGGAAGGCGTAGGTGTCCCCGGTGACGGGACGGCCGTGGTTGACGGTGGTGTTGGAGCACTGCAGGTGCTGGCCCTCACCCTCGTTGTTCCAGCAGTGCGAGCCCTCGGTCCCGTCCTTGAACTGGAGGTCCTTGTCGGCCCAGGTCGACCAGAGGAACTGTCCGCTGTTCTGCTTGCCGAGCTGGAAGCCGGTGTAGGAGAGGTTCCCGTCGAAGTTGAACTGGTGCGCCCAGTACACGTCGCCGTCTCCCGGGCTGGTGACCACGGTGTTGCGGAAGTCGATGTCCGTCACGGTGTCGGTGGTGTTGAAGGTCCAGTCCGAATAGGCGCCGGGCGTCTGACCGGTGGCCGTGATACCGGCGGCCGCCGGCAGGGCGGACGGCGTCGGAACGGCCTCGGCCGTCACGGCTCCGGTCCAGATCCCGGAGAGGGAGAGGAGGGCGGCGACGGTCGCCGGCCAGGCGGACGGGCGGGTTCGAGGACGGGCTGGGAATGACACGTGGGGCTCCTTGGGAGAATCGGGAGAAATCGGGCGGTCGAGCATCCACAAGATTTCTCCGGCCGGAGGCGCGCGGCAATCGGAAGCGCTACGGAGCGTGACGGATTTCCTGCCGGATCCGCCCGAACGCCCTGGTCAGCGGGACGGTCCTGCGGGAGGTCCGGGCAGGGGCGGGCGGCGCGTGGGACGACCAACCGGACGCATCCGGCGACCGCCGTCCGGAGCATGGCCGGGCGGCGCCATGACGGTCAGATGGGATCGTTTTCGGTCAGGTCCGTCGATGTATCGATCTGGATCTATCAGCGACCTGATCACCGCCGCTAAGGTGCGGCGCATCCCCGCTGTTACACCCTCCCCGCGCCGCACCGACGGCGGGGAGACGACCGATCGGAACGGTGTCGCCGTGACCACGATCCTCCGCAAGCTGATGACCCGTACGGGGAGGGCGGCCGCCACGGTCGCCGTGCTCGCGGCCGCCCTCACCGGCACGACGGCGGCCGGCGCGGCCTCCGCGGCCTCCCCAGCCCCGGCGGCCGCCGCAGCCGGCGGCTGGAGCTGTTCCGGGGCGCCCGTCCCGGCCGGCTACGTCATCACCATGTACAACGCCGGCGGCTGCAACAACCACGGCTCGTGGTACCAGCGGCCCGCGCAGGACCGCCTCTGGACCTGCTCCGGCTCGCCGATCGTCTCCGGCTACGTGCTGACCAACTACGACTCCCGGGGGTGCAGCGGCGTCGGCGCCTGGTACCACGAGCTGGTCCGCAACGGCGTCTGGACCTGCCCGTACTCGCCGATCCCGGCCGGGTACCGCAGCACCACCTACGACGCGCGCGGCTGCAGCGGCCTCGGCGCCTGGCTCACCGTGAAGATCTGAGCACCGGGAACCGCCGGACGGGACGGCGGTGGGCGACGGCGCGCGCCGAGCACGGGGGCGAACCCGCGCGCCCGCCCGACCGCCGTCCCCTCAGAACCGCAGGTCCATCCGCTGCTCGACCGCGTCGACGCCGAACTTGCGGGCCGGGCGGGAGACGGTGAGCTCGAACCCGGCCGTCGCGTAGAGGTGGTGGGCGGCGCCGAGTCCCTCGACCGTCCAGAGCAGCACGCCCTCGTACGCACGGGCCCGGGCCTCGTCCAGGGCCGTCTCCAGCATCCGGCGGCCCAGCCCCCGGCCCCGGGCGTCCGGGTCGAGGATCACCCACCGCAGCTGGCCCCAGCCGGGGCGCTCCTCCGCCCGGACGAGACCGGTGGCGCCGACCACCCGGCCGTCGATCTCGGCGACCCACAGGCGGCCGGGTGCCGCGCCGCCCTCACGGGCCCGGGCCAGCACCAACTCGGCCATCCCGGCGGCGACATAGGCCTCCATGGTCGCGTCCATGCCGTACTCGCGGGAGTAGAGGACGCCGTGCAGGGCGGCGACGGCGCCCAGGTCTCCGGGCCGGAGGGCCTCGCGGATGGTCGCGGGTGCGGTGGCGGCCATGCGGCATCCCCTTTCACTGAAACACTCGTTTCAGTGAAACGATAGAGCACGTGTCCGCTCCCACCACCGCGCCCTCCCACCCGTCGCCCCGTCCCTCATCCCCTCGGCGCGCGTCGGCTCGGCAGCCGTCCCCGCGCCGCGAGGACCTCCTCGCGGCGACCGTCCGCTACGTCGCCGAGCACAACGTGTCCGACCTCTCCCTCCGCCCCCTGGCGGCCGGGATCGGCTCCAGCCCGCGCGTGCTGCTGTACCTGTTCGGGTCGAAGGAGCAGCTGGTCCGGGAGGTCCTGGCGGTCGGACGGGCCGAGCAACTGGCGCTGCTGGAACGGTCCGAGGCCGAGGGCGGCAGCGCCCGCGAGACCCTCGACCTGCTCTGGGCGTGGCTGACGCAGCCCGAACACCGAGGGGCGCTGCGGCTGTTCTTCGAGGGGTACGTCCGCGCCTTCGGCCGGCGCGGGCCGTGGCCGGACTTCGGCACCGCCTCGCTGGAGGAGTGGCTGCCACCGCTGGAACGCGTCCTCGACGGCACCCGGGCGAACCCCACCGTGGTGCTCGCCGTCCTCCGCGGCCTGCTGCTGGACCTGCTCGCCGGGGTCGACGACGAGTCCGACAGCTCCGACAGCTCCGACGGGTCCCACGCCCGGCGCGTCCACACCGCCTGGCACGCCTTCCTCGACGCCGCCCTCGTCTGAGCCCCGGCCCGGGCGACGGATCCCGTCGGCCGGCAGATGTCGCGCACCGGCGGATGCCGCGGTCCCGACGGCCGCACCTCCGGCCGGGTCCGTCCCCTGCGCGGACCCGACCGGCAGCCCATGCGGCGCGTACGGGACTGACGCGTACGCCTGTCCCGTGCCGTGGGGATCGAGCCTAGGCAGGGGCGCTTACCGATCGCTTACCAATCACTGACGGCTGCGGCCCGCGACCGGTACGGCCGCGGCTGCGGCAACGGCCCCGGCCCCGGCCCCGGCCGCGGCCGCTACCGGACGTCGCTCAGCTCCCGCGCCTCCGTGAGCACCCGCGCGGCCGACTCCGGCAGCCCGGCCGCCTCGTAGGCCCGGCCGAGCGCCCGGAGCGCCTCCGCGAGGAAGGAGCGCCAGCCGCGGGCGCGCCACACCAGCACGGACTCCTCCAGGTGGGCGACGGCCGAGGCGCGGTCCCCCGCCGCCAGGTCCAGCTCCCCGAGGATGCCGAGGGCCTGGGCGAGGTGGTGCCCCAGGTCGAAGCGGCGGGCGATGGCCAGCGCGGCCTCGGCCGTCTCCCGGGCGCGGCCGTCGCCGGTGGCCGCGTACAGCGTGGCCAGGTACAGCAGCGAGAACGCCTCCACGTAGCGGTCCTTGAGCGAGCGGGCCATGGCGAGCGAGCGCAGGAGCAGCTCGCCGCCCCGCTCCACCTGGCCGGCCCGGCCATGGGCGGCTCCCAGGAACTGGATCGCGGTCGCCTCGAAGCGGGTGTTGCCGATCAGCCGCGCCAGCCGCAGCGTCTCGGTGAGGTGCTCGATCGTGCGGTCGAGGTCCGTCTCCCCGTGGGCGATGGCGATGATCTGGTGCGCCCGGGCCTCGCCGCCCGGGTGGTCGTGGGCGGTGGCGAGGTCCAGGGCACGGTGGCCGGCGTCCAGGGCCTCCTGCGCGCGGCCCTGGGCGACCAGGCTCCAGGCCGTCAGGACGAGGGCGTCGGCGGCCCCGCGCTCCTCCCCGACCTCCTCGAACAGGCGCCGCAGGTGCCGCGCCCGCTCCTCCAGGGCGACCATCGTCTGGGCGCCGTCCGCCAGGTCGACGGCCGTGCCGGAGCCGTCGGCCGGGGTGGTCCAGGTCGTCACCTCGATCAGGCCGCGGGTGAGCACGGCGGTGCCCAGGCCGTCACCGGCCGACCGGCAGGCCTGGAGGACGGCCAGGTGGGTGGTGCGCCACTCGTCGTACAGGCCACGCACGTCGCAGTACTTCTCCTGGCAGGCGGCGAGGTCCCAGGCCACCGGCACCATGCGCAGCGCGGCGGCCTGCCGGGCGCTCGCGTCCAGGGCCGGCTGCTCGGCGTCGAACCAGGCCATCGGGTCGTCCAGCAGCGCCGCCGCGACGCCGGACGGCATCGGGTGGCGCGGCGCGGTGCCGTGGATCGGCGCGAAGCACGGCCCGGGCACCTGGTCGGCCGCCTGCTCGGCCAGCCAGAGCCAGGCGCCGAAGGCCCGTCCGAGCGCGGCGGTGCGGGCGGCCGGCTCGTCCGCGGCCTCGGCGTGCTCGCGCGCGTACAGCCGGACGAGGTCGTGGAAGCGGTAGCGCAGGTGCGGCTCCGTACCGGTCTCCTGGAGGAGCTGGGCGTCGATCAGCTCCTCCAGCTGGCGCTCGGCCCGCTCCGGCGGGATGTCGGCCACCGCCGCCGCGACCCACGGCGCGAAGTCGGGCGCGTCGAGCAGTCCGAGCAGCCGGAACGTCCGGCGGGTCGGCTCCGGCAGCCGGGCGTAGCCGACGGCGAAGCCGGCCCGTACGGCCAGGTTCCCCGCGGCCAGTTCGTCGAGCCGGCGCCGTTCGTCGCGCAGCAGGTGCGCGAGCCGGGCCAGGGTCCAGCGCGGCCGGGCGGCCAGCCGGGCCCCGGCGATGCGGACGGCCAGCGGCATGCCGCCGCACAGCTCGACGATCTGGGCGGCGGCCACCGGCTCGGCGGCGACCCGGCGGTCCCCGAGGATGCGGCGCAGCAGCGTCCGGGCGTGGGGCGCGTCGAGTTCGTGCAGGTCGACGAGCAGGGAGCCGGGCAGCGCCGTGAGCGCGGCGCGGCTGGTGACCAGGACGGCCGGGCGGTCCGGCCCGTGCCCGGCCGGGTCCGCCGGGGTGCCCGGGAGCAGCGGGCCGATCTGCTGCTCCCCGGCGGCGTTGTCGAGCAGGACGAGCGTGCGGCGGCCGGCCAGCAGCGTGCGGTACAGCGCGGAACGCTCCTCCAGGGAGGCCGGGATCTCCCGGGGGTCCGCGCCGAGGGCGCGCAGGAAGGCGGCGAGGACGCCGGCCGGGTCGGCGGGCGACTCGTCGGCCCCGCGCAGGTCCGCGTACAGCCGGCCGTCCGGGTAGTCGACGGCGGCGCGGTGGGCGCTGTGGACGGCCAGCGCCGTCTTGCCGATGCCGCCCATCCCGGCGATCACCGGCACCCGACCGGCCGCCAGGGCGTCCAGGACGAGCCGCACCTGCTCGTCACGACCGGTGAAGTCCGGGATGTCGCGCGGGAGTTGGGAAGGCACCCGGGAGCACCCCGGAACGGCTCGGGCGTCCTCCCGGTCGTGCGCCAGCAGCGCCAGGAAGACGCCCTGCACCTGCTCGCCCGGCTCGATCCCCAGCTCCTCGGACAGCCGCCGGCGCAACGCCTGGAAGCGGCGCAACGCCTCCGCCGCCCGCCCGTCCGCCGCCAGCAGCTCCAGCAGGGCGGCCTGCACGGGCTCGTCGTACGGGTACTCCTCGGCGAGCGCCGTCAGCGCGGGAACGGCCGCCCGGGCCGCCCCGTCGGCCTGCGCGGCCCGGGCCAGGGCCAGGACCGTGGCACGCACCTCGTCCTCCACGGCGGCCACCAGCGGGTCCTCCCGGTTCACCCGCTCCAGCCCGGCCAGCACCGGCCCGCGCCGCAACCCGATCGCCCCGGCCACGTCCCCGTCGGCGGCGAGCCCGCGGAACCGCCCGAGGTCCACCGCGCCCGGCCCGGTCACCAGCCGGTACCCCTGCGCGTCCGACTCCAGCACCACCGACTCGTCCCCGAACCCGCCGAGCCAGCCGCGCAACCGCGACATCCCGGTGTGCACCGCACCCCGGCCCACCCGGTCCGCCTGCCCCGCCCACACCAGCTCCAGCAGCCGCCCCACCGACAGCCGCTCCCCCTCCGCCAGCAGCAGGACCCCCAACAGCCCCCGCAACACGCCGGCCCGCGGCAACGCCTGCGGCACGGAGTCCACGGCGACCGCCAGGGGCCCCAACAGCCCGAACGTCATCTTCATCCGCTGCATCCGCTTCAGTCCCTCAGAGCCCACGACCGCCCTCGGCCCGCCCACGACCCTAGTACGGACACGGCCCGACCGGCATTCACCAGCCCTCCCCGGACCGGGGCGCCCTACCGCCCACGCAGGCCGTCCGGCCTCCCCTTCAGCGCCGCACCTCGACGCTGGCCCCGGCCGCGGGGAACTCGGCCGCCATGGCCTCGGCCAGGTCCGGACGTCGCGTCGTCAAGGATCGTCTCGCGGCCTGCCGTGCCGGAGGCCGGGCCGGTCTGCCGGGAGACGCCCCAGGCCGGGTCAGGAGCCGGGGAGCAGGGAGGCAAGGTAGGCCTGGGTCTCGGGGTCGGTGGAGTAGAGGCGGGTGCCGTGGGTGGCCCGGGTCGCGAGGACGCGGTAGGTGTTCAGCGCGTACGGCAGGTACTGCTCCGGGGGCAGGGTCCGCAGTTGTACGGCGTCGTAGCTGGCCTCGGGGCGGGCCCGCCAGCGGTCGTGGCGGCGGACGAGGTCGCCGCCCATGATGACGGCGCCGAAGGCGTACTCGAGGCCCTGGGCGGTGTAGATGCATCCGACCTGGTCGTGCCCGCCGCGGTCGGTCGCCCAGTACGGGCGGGCCGGGATGTCGGGGAAGCCGGGGACGGGCTGTTCGGATCGCAGGTTCCAGGGGCGGGCCCAGGAGCGCTCGTCGTGGTCGGGGCCGTGCCAGCGGATGGCGACCTCCGGCTCCAGCGGGGGGACCTCGCCGGTGTCCCAGGGCCAGCAGAACCCCGCGGTGATCCGGGCGCTGCGGCCCTGCGCGGTGTGGCCGTCGACCCAGGAGGCGAGCGCGTCCGGGTCCGTGGCCAGGGCGAGGTCGTAGCTTCCGCCGTTCCACGGACGCGCGGCGCCGGCCGGGGAGAACAGGAGGTCCACCCAGCGGTGGTAGGCCTGGGAGCCGTTGCAGCGGAACTGGCTCTCCAGGTCGACGTGCCGGAACGCCGCCCCGGACTCCTGCGCGTGGCGGGCCAGTTCATTCAGGGTGAGGCCCTCGCTGGGACGCACGATCTGGCGTTCGTCAAGGAACAGGACCAGGACGCCGACCCGGTCGAGCAGGTTGCGCAGGACGGCGGGGAAGCCGGTGCCGCGCTGGTGCGGGTAGGTGGCGGCGCGGTGCGCCTCGTCGAGGAGGACCACGCTGTTCTTGTCCAGCCCGCCGGGGGTCTTGCTCTTGAACGTCGCGACGAGGCCCCGGGACTCCTCGCGCAGCAGCCGCTGGAGCTGCCGGGTGAGGGTGCCGGAGGGGGTCAGCAGGCGGGGGTTGCGCCGGGGCTCGCGGCACAGTTCGCCCATGAGGCGGGCGGCGATCGCCGTCTTGCCGGTGCCGGGCCCGCCGGTGACCACGACCATGCCCCCGGGCCCGTGCGCCCCGGCCGCGCCGAGGCCGTCCTCGCGCGCGTCCGCCTCCCGGACGGCGTCCAGGATCGCCAGCCGGGCCCGGTCCTGTTCCCCGATCAGGCGGAACGGGCGCTGGTCCTCGATGTTGGCGGCCAGCCGCTCCATGGCTTGCTCGGAGGGCCGGTGCTCACCGGCGAGGAACCGGTCGACGGCCTCCCCCGGCGCGGGCGACAGGCCGGCGCAGCCGAGGCGCTCCGCGAGGTCTCCCGCGGGCACGCCGACCGCGAGGTCGTCGCGGCCCAGCAGGGGGAACTCGGCGCTCGGGGAGTCGGGCGACACCATGCTCCGGAGACGCTCGATCACGTCGGCGGAAGCGTTGTGCAGGACCACCGCACCCCTCGCCCGAACGCCGTTCCCGCCGTCGGCCCAGCCCCGCAGGTAGTGCACGTATCCGCCGACCTGGCGGGCGGGATGCTGCACGGACCGCCGTCCGACCTCCAGCATCCCCGGGTGACCCGGTACGGGCCGCGCCCCGGTCCACTGCTTCAACTCGACGGCCACGACCGCCAGGGCGCCGTCCACGTCCTGGCCGACGACGGCCGCGTCGACGCGCTCACCCGTTCCCGGCAGCGACAGCTCCAGCAGGACGTCGAGACCGCCCAGACCGGCGCGCACCAGCGCGTCGAGGAGGACGGGCCAGCTCCGCCGCCAACTGCCGGCCTCCTCCTCCCCGGGCGCCGCGCCGTGCAGGGCACGGAACCGCGTCGCACAGGCGTCCATGAACTCCGGCCGCGCGGCCCGCCGCGCCACGTCGTCGATGATCCCCCGGTGTACGTACATGACCGATGGATACCATCACCGACCGACAAACGCCGAGAGCGCCGACGACGCCGACAGCCCGCGCGGACGCCCGACGGCATGGGCCGCCAGGTGTCCGCGCCCGCGGTCCGCTCAGCCGGCCGGCGTCTCCGGCCCGGCCTGGACGGCCCCGGCCGCCGACGGCGCGGCCCAGTTGGTCCAGTGCCAGTCGAAGTACTGCGCGCTCTCGGGGGTGTGGGCGGTGCACCGCCTGCCCTCGAGGGTCCTCGCCGCCGCGAGGAGGTCGGCGGAGGCCGCGCCCTTCTCCGACACCTCCACGATCCCGTCGGAGGACACCCTGATGTAGCCGTCCTCGAACAGGGCGTCGCAGCCGAGCACACAGGCGGCCATCACGTTCGCCAGGTGGGAGCGCTGCTCGAGGTTGCTCTGCGACCTCTTCCGCACGTGCGCCGCACGGACGAGCGCCTGGGGCAGCTCCCGCCCGCAGAGGTCGCAGCGGATGGAGCTCCTGCCGTTGAACTTGGCACGCCGCACGCGGGCCTGCTCGCGGCGGGCGAGCGCGACCACGGGGCGGTCCAGGCTGTCGCCCAGCTCGAGGTAGCGGTCCGGGTCCTGCGAGGTGTCCGGGCCGTGCCAGGCGGCGGTGGGCCCCGTAGCGTCGGAGGACGCGATCGGCTGCTGCTCGATGGAGTCGACCAGCCTGGTCATCACCTCGGGGTCGGCCACCGGGACCGGGGCGCCCTGCTTGTTGGCGGAGAGCCGGAAGGCCTCCATCGCCGCAGCGCCGAGCTGCCCTCCCGCGATGGTGGCCTCGAGGTCCAGAACGTCCAGGCGGACGCGCACCGGGTAGGCGTCGTCCGGCCAGACGGTGGCCTTGTCCTTGTAGACGGCTCCGGTGACCTGGGCAACAGCCAGCTCGCGCAGGACCGCGTCGGCCCAGCCCCCCTCGGGGACACGGGCGTTCGGCCCCCGGTGGCCGAACAGGACATAGTCACCGGGCTTCAGCCCGTCCAGCACCTCCGGGGTGTTCGCCTTCTCGGCGGTTTCGGGCTTCCAGCCCCATATGGACTCGCGCAGGCCGATCTCGAAGTTCCGCTTCGAAGCGGCGGGGACGTACACGGCAACGACGGACACGTCGTGCATCCTCCTCGGTTCGACTCCCCCTGCCGGACGGGCCCGGGGAGTTGGTTGGTTCGGACGGGCAGTGCCGCGTGTCCCGTGGAGGCGGGAGAAGACGGCACGGTCTCTGTCTACCAGACGGCACTGACAGACAGACCCGGCCTACTGTGCCGCCGTCTTCATGTAGGTGCTCCAGATGCGGGTCGGGAGGGCGGCGTCGGAGGTGTCCGGGGTGGCGCCGCCGAGGCCTTCGAGGGAGAGCAGCTTCATGTCCTTCAGGTCCGCGCGGAAGATGGTGACCGCCGTCGACAGCTGCCCGTTGTAGCCGACGAACCACCCTGCCGTACGGTCTGCGGTGGTGCCGGGTTTGGCGGCCAGGCCGGGGCCGGCCTCCGCTGCCGGCTTGGCGGCTCCGTCGCGGACGGAGCCCTTGAGTGCCGCGTCCACCTCGGCCGCGACCGACGGGGTCAGTGCCTGGGTGGCGGCCGGCAGGCGCAGGGGGAGCTGGGCGCCGTTGCGGGAGATCCTGAGGACGGAGTACGGGTCGGTGTGGCTGCCGCCGGCCGCGAAGGCGGCGTACGCGTCGGCGGTGCGGACGGCGCTGGGGGTGGAGTTGCCGACGCCGAGGGCGGGGACGAGTTCGCCCAGGCTGTTGGGGAGCAGGCCGAGGTCGGTGGCGGTCTTCTGCACCCGGTCCAGGCCGACGTCCATGCCGAGCTGCATCAGCGGCCCGTTGACGGACTGTTCGACCGCGTTCCGCAGGGTGACCGTGCCCCAGTTCCGCCTGCCGTCGTTGGCGGTCTTGACGATCTTCCCGTCCCGTCCCCAGTACGGCCCTTCCGGGGTCATCACGTTCACCCCGTCGTCGCCGTTGTAGGGGGTGGCGGGCGTCACCGGGGTGCGGTCGCCGCCCCGTTGGCGCTGCACTCCCTGGCCGAGCCCGGCGGCGTAAACCACCGGTGTGAAGGCCGAACCGATCGGCACCGTGGTGGTGTTGGCGTTGTTGAAGCCCTGCTTGAGGTAGTCGGTGCCGCCGTAGAGCGCGACGATCCGGCCGTCCGGGGCCACCGAGGCGGCGCCGACCTTCAGGAGCTTGTCGGCCTCCCGGTTGTCCGGGTCGATCCCCGCGGTGCCCTCCCGTACGGCGGCGGCCAGGGCGTCGACCCTCGGCTTCTCGAAGGTGGTGCGGATCTGGTGGCCACCGAGGTCGAACTGGGCCGGGGTGATGTCGCTGTGGCTCTCCACGTAGGCGCGGGCCATGTCCACCAGGTACCCGGTCTGGCCGCTCAGCCCCGCCGACTTCGGCTGCGGCCTGGGCTCGGGGAACACGGTGTACTTGGCGCGCTCGGCGGCGGACAGCTTGCCGACCTCCACCATCCGGTCCAGGATCCACGACCAGCGCTCCTCGGCCCGCTCCCGGTTCTCCGCGCTGACCGCCGGGTCGTACTGCCCGGCGCCCTTCAACAGCGCTGCCAGGAAGGCGCCTTCGCTCGGGTCGAGCTGGGAGACGTCCTTGCCGTAGTACGCCGCCGCGGCGCGCTCGATGCCGTAACTGCCGCGCCCGAACCAGCTGGTGTTGAGGTAGCCGGCCAGGATGTCCTGCTTGCTCATCCGGTCGTCCAGCTTGATCGCGATGACGATCTCGCTGAGTTTGCGGGACATGTCCTGGCGCTGGTTCAGGTAGATGTTCTTGACGTACTGCTGGGTGATGGTGGAGCCGCCCTGGGTCTCACCGCCGGTGACCATCTGGACGACGGCGCGCCCGATGCCGGTGACGGAGATGCCGGGGTCGTCGTAGAAGGTCTCGTTCTCGGCGGCCAGCACCGCCCACTGCACCGGCTCCGGCACCTGGCCGAGCGGCACCTCCTGCCGGTTGGTCGGACCGATCCGCGCCATCTCGCTGCCGTCCGCCCAGTAGTAGACGTTGTTCTGCTGGGTGGCGAAGGAGTTCAGGTCCTCCGGGACGGCGGTGTGCGCGTAGAACCAGAGCAGCCAGCCGCTCAGCCCGGCCGCGCCCGTCCCGGCCACCAGCAGCAGCTGCCGCCAGGACGGGAGCCAGCGGCGGACGCCGCGCCGTCCGCGGCGCGGGTAGTCGATCCGCAGGGACGGGCGCCGGCCCCGGAACGGACGCGACCCGCGTAACGGCCGGGGGCGCGGGCGCGGCAGGAAACGTCGGCGTCGGCGCCCGGGCGTCTCCTTCTCGGCGGTCTCGCCGGCGGTCTCCTCGGCCACGCCCTCGGCCGTCTCCCCGGCCCCGTCTTCGGCCACGTCTTCGGCCCCGCCGTCTTGCTGAGCACGCACAGTCCGGTCTCCGATTCGCTCGTGGGCTGACCCTCCGTACACATAGACGTGATGAGAACATCAGTACGTATGCCTGGCTTTGGTGTGATCATGGTCATACTGCGCTCGACGGGTGGGACGTGAGCGTCCGGCGGGCGGGCCGCGGACCGTGGACGAACAGCCCGCGGACGGCCACCCGCGCGGAACCCGGTCCGCGCCAGCCCCGGCGTGCCGCCAGAATGGCGCCATGAGGATGATCCAGACCGCGCTCGGCACACTGCTGCTTCTGCTGATCATCGGCAGCATCCTGCGCACGCTGGTCGTTCCGCGCGGCCTCTACTCGGCGCTGGTGATGCGGCTCTGGCGGGTGCTGCGCACGCTGCTGCGGCTGTCCGCCGGGCCGAACCGCGGCTACCTCGCGCAGGACCGGGCGCTCACCTGGCTGGCGCCGCTGGTGCTCCTCGGCATGCTCGGCGTCTGGCTCAGCTGCATGCTGACCGCCTACACCCTGCTGCTGCACGGCACCTCCGAGCTGAGCTGGTCGGTGTCCGTGCGCGAGGCCGGGTCCAGCCTGTTCACCCTCGGCTTCGCGAGCGGCGAGCGGCTCCACCTCTCCGCGATCGACTTCCTGGCCGCCGCCAGCGGCCCGCTGGTCATCGCCCTCCAGATCGCCTACCTGCCGACCCTCTACGCCGCCTACCAGCGCCGCGAGACCGAGGTGACCCTGCTGCAGTCCCGGGCCGGCGAGCCCGCCTGGGGCCCCGAGCTGCTGGCCCGCCAGTCCCTGGTGGACACCGAGACGGCGCTCCCCCAGCTCTACCGGGACTGGGAGCGGCTGGCCGCCGACATCGGCGAGAGCCACTCCAACTACCCGGTGCTGCTCTCCTTCCGCTCCCCGCAGCCCCACCGCAGCTGGGTGGTCGGGCTGATCGCCGTGATGGACGCCGCCGCCCTGCACCTGGCGCTCTGCCCGCGCTCGGCCCCGCCCGAGGCCCGGCTGGTGATCCGGGCCGGCTTCACCGCGATGCGCGACATCGGCCGCTCGCTGCGGATCGACTTCGAAGCGGACCCGGACCCGGACATCCCGATCCGGCTGACCTACGCCGAGTACCTGGGCGCCGTCGCGATGATCACCGCGGCCGGGTTCCCGCGCGAGCGCCCGGTCGAGGACGCCTGGGCGCACTTCCACGGCTGGCGGGTCAACTACGAGGCGCTGGCGTACGAACTGGCCCGGCGCAGCGACGCCGTCCCGGCGCTGTGGACCGGCCCGCGCGACTTCCGCGCCCCTGTCATCCCGCCGAGCCGCCCCACCGACCGCCGCCCGTCCTCGACCCCGCCGCCGGGGACACCGCTGCCGCCGCTGCCGCCCGCCTGAGCGGGCGGACCAGACCGACCGGGCGGACCGGGCGGACGGGACCGACCCGGGCGGACCGGGTACACTCGTCCGGAGTACGTGCCGTTCAGGAGCACGCAGGAGCAGAGGAAGAAGAGGGAGGTGGGGTTGATGACCGCGCTCAAGGCCGCCATGCGCAGCGTCCGGGTCTCCCTCACGTCCCGGGCCGCGGCCTGACCTCCTCCTGTCCCGCCTCGCCGGGGGCGTGAGCCCGCGGGGCCCGCACGAACACTCCTCAGGAACGGATCTCCGTCCACCATGCGCAACTGGATCACGCGTGCCGAGACCGGCACCGACATCCCGACCATCCGCGACATCAACCTCGCCGCCTTCGGAACTCCCGCCGAGGCCGACCTCGTCGACGCGCTGCGCGCCGACGCCTCCTGGATCGAGGGCCTGTCCCTCGTCGCCACCACCGAGCACGGCACCGACGAGCAGGGCACTGGTGAGCACGGCACCGCCGTCGGCCACGCCCTGCTGACCCGCTGCCACATCGGCGACGTCCCGGCCCTGTGCCTGGCCCCGTGCGCCGTGCTCCCCGCGTACCAGCGCACCGGCGCCGGCTCCGCCGCCGTCCGCGCCGCACTGGACGCGGCACGGGACCTGGGCGAGCGCCACGTCGTCGTCCTGGGGCACCCGGACTACTACCCGCGGTTCGGCTTCACCCGCGCCTCCGCCCACGGCATCGGCCTGAGCATCGAGGTCCCGGACGAGGCGCTGATGGCCCTCGCCCTGGACGCCGGCCACCCGCTGCCCGCGGGCACCGTCCGCTACGCCGCGCCGTTCGGCATCTGACGGACGACGCCAGGCGGGGCACCTGGGTGCCCCGCCCGGCGTCCTTCCCTCCTGTCAGGGACTGTCAGGGCCCTGCCCGACAGCAGGCCTCAGACGGCCACCGTGGCGCCGGTCGCCAGCGAACGCTCGGCGCCGACCAGGATCTCCACCACCCGCAGGCCGAAGTCCGCCCCGCACGAGTGCGGCTCGTCGGAGGCCGCCGAGGCCCGCAGGGCGTCCAGCGCCCGGTGCAGCGCCGCGGCCGGTCCCTCGCCGCGCGGGGGCAGCTGCACCACGCCGTGCTCGCCGCGCAGCTCCATGCCCGTCCCGCCGGCCGCGAGCGGCGCGGTCAGGCTGAGCGCGAGTGTGCTGGAGGCGCCGCCGGCGTGCCGTACCACCAGGTGGACGGTGTCCAGCGGGCCGGCCGCCGCCGTCACGTGCGTCGCGTCGCCCAGGACCGGCAGCAGGACGGACAGCGCGTGCGGACCGACGTCCCACAGCGCGCCCTTCTCGACCCGCCACGGCGAGGCCGCGTACGGGCTGGTGCTGCCGGGCGCGAACACCGAGCCGAGCCAGTCCGAGCGGCCGGTGAACCAGCCGCCGAGCTCCGCCTGCCGCTCGATCCACGGGATCTGCTCGCCGCCGAAGCGCACGGTGAAGAAGACCACCGAGGCGACCTTGTGCTCGCGCACTGCCTCGGCCACGGCCTCGGCGTCCGGCACCGTCAGCGCGACCGGCTTGTCCAGCAGCAGGTGGCAGCCCGCCTCGGCGGCCCGCACCGCGAGGCCCGCCTGCACGGTCGGGGGCAGCGCGATGGAGACCGCGTCCACCTCGGCCAGCAGCCGGTCCAGGTCCGCGTACCCGGGCACGCCGTGCGCGGCACCCAGCGCCTCGGCCGCCTCCGGTCGGCGGCCCCAGACGCCGGTGAACTCCAGCCCGGGGTGCTCGGCCAGGACGGGCGCGTGCACCCGTTCCGCCCAGGGGCCGGTTCCCAGCAGTCCGATCCGCACGATGTCTCCGTTTCCTTCGTGTTCCGTCGCGACGTCCGTGTTCCGTCGCAACGCCCGTGTTCCGTCGCGTTCGTGTTCCGTCGCGACGCCGCCGCGTGCTCGCGGCGCGTGATTCGCGGCGCGCGCCCTGGTTCAGCCCCGGACGCGGGCCAGGGTGAAGCCGTCGTAGCCCTTGCTGCCGACCGTCTGCACCGAGGTCGCGGTGACCGTCGGCTCGGCCGCGATCAGCTCGTGCAGCGCCCGGGTGCCGACCACCGCCGGGTCGGTGCTGTCCACGTCGGCGACCGCACCACCGCGCACCACGTTGTCGACGATGATCAGCGAGCCGGGCCTGGTCAGCTGGAGCGCCCGGCGGAAGTACTCCGGGTTGCTCGGCTTGTCGGCGTCGATGAAGACCAGGTCGAAGGGCTCCACGCCCTGCTCGACCAGCGCGGCCAGCGAGTCGGCGGCCCGGCCGACCCGTACCTCGGCGACCCCGGCCAGCCCGGCGGCCGCCAGGTTGCCCCGGGCGACCTCGGCGTGCCGGGGGTCCAGCTCCAGGGTGAGCAGGGTGCCGTCCGCGGGCAGCGCCCGGGCCAGCCAGATCGCGCTGTAGCCGCCGAGCGTGCCGACCTCCAGGATCCGCTTCGCGCCCTGGGTCAGTGCCAGCAGGTGGAGCAGCTTGCCCTGGTTGGGGGCGACCGCGATCTTCGGCAGTCCGGCCGCGTCGGCGGCGGCGGTGGCGCCCTCCAGCACCGGGTCGTGCCCGACCAGCTGCTCGGAGAAGTAGGCGTCCACGGCGTCCCAGGTCGGCTGCGAAGACATCGGGCCCTCCAGAGTGCAAGATCGGCAGCTACCCGGCCGATGCTACTCCGAGGGCCCGAGGGCACCACGACGGTGGTTGTGGACGGCCGGTCGGACGACCGGCCGTACGGGAGGTCAGTCGGCGACCGGCTCCTTGGTCGCGGCGGCGGCCTTGGCGGCCTCCTCCGCCTCGATCTTGGCGTGCGTCTTGGCGGCGCGGCGCTTCATGATCCAGGCCGAGAGCAGGCCGATCACCAGGGCCGCCCCCAGGCCCGCCCAGGAGAACCGGGCCAGCCAGGGCTCGATGCTCTTGCCGACCTTGTAGACCAGCAGCGTCGTGCCGCCGGCCCAGACCACGCCGCCCAGCACGTTGGCGATCAGGAACTTCCAGTACGGCATCTTCAGCGCGCCCGCGAGCGGACCGGCGAAGATGCGCAGCAGGGCGATGAACCGGCCGAAGAAGACCGCCCACATGCCCCACTTCTGGAAGGAGCGCTCGGCGGTGGCCAGATGGGAGGGCCCGAAGTGCTTGGGGAACTTGCGTCCCAGCTTCTCGAAGAGCGGCTTGCCTCCCTTGCGCCCGATCGAGTAGCCGATCGAGTCGCCGATGATCGCGCCGGCGATCGCGCAGATGGCGACGCCCCACGGGCTCACCACACCCTTGACCGCCATCAGGGACGCCGTGACCAGGGCGATCTCGCCGGGCAGCGGAATGCCCAGCGACTCCAGCCCGATGATCAGACCGACCACGGCGTACACCGCTGTCGGCGGAATCCCCTCGATCCAGGCGTCGATGTGCAAGGCCAGTCCCTCCGTGGCAGGACGGGACCGGCCGCGCTCCCCCTGTAGCCGCGTGCCCGTCCCGGCAGTTCGTCCGATGGCGGCACCCAGGCCGCTCCCCCGGAAACGAGCCTAACGTGCCGGGCGGCCTGTCCCCCCGGCCGATCACCCGTGGTTACGACGTACGCCCCCGCGCCATGGTTCCAGCTCGACCACCGTTTCTTCAAGATTCGGCAAAAAGCAGTGCGACCACGGACGGGCGCTGCTTGATCCGGCGCGCGAACGGCAACAGGGCGCTCACCGGCCACCGCCCGCCCTCCGGGTACACCTCGCGCACGTCGGTGACCCCCGGGTGCGCGGTGGCCAGCTCGCCGCGTTCGTCCGCGTCCATCCCGAACGGCATCGGCGGCGCCTGGTAGTACCGGTCCCGCAGCTTGCCCTCGACGGCCCGCCGGCTGAACCAGCGCGGCACCGCGTCCAGCACCATCGCACCGCCCGGGAAGCGCTCGGCGCAGGCCGCGATCAGCGCGCGGACCTCCTGCGGCCGCAGGTACATCAGCAGGCCCTCGGTGCTGATCAGCACCCCGTTCGACGGGTCCACCTCGTCCATCCAGCCCGGATCGGTGGCCGAGTGGGCGACGATCCGGTGCCGCTCGTCCGGCGGCAGCAGCCGCCCCCGCAGCGCGACCGTCTCCGGCAGATCCACCGACAGCCAGCTCGCCCGCCCGTTGTCGACCCGCCAGGCCTGGGTCTCCAGGCCGTCCCCGAGCCCGACCACGGTCCCGCGCGGGCAGCGGGTCAGGAAGTCCGCCACCTCGCGGTCGAAGCATGCGGCCCGCAACGCCTGGAGCTGGCTCACCAGAGCGTTCTCCCCGAACCGCGCCGCGAACGGGTAGTCGATCCGCTCCACCAGCTCGACCGCCTTCGGGTCCGGCAGCACGGTGTCCGGCCGCCGCGCCTCCACCGCCCGGTGCCACAGCGTCCACAGCGCCGTCTCCGGTACCTGCCCCAGCTCCGGCCGCTCCCCGCCGCCACTCATCGCTCGCTCCTTCGGACGTGGTCCCGTCGCGGTCCGACGCGGTCCGTCGCGGTCCCGCCGTGTTCCCGTCATGGGCATGAACCCGCCGATTCTGACACCCCGTCCGCACCTCCCCTCCCGCCGACGCGCCGACTGACCGACCCGTGGAGCTCTACGACGCCAACCATCGACCGGGCCTTCCAGGCGACCTGGAGCGCGCGAACTCGTTCTCCCGCGTGGGCACTTCTCACCCCCCGGGGTGGAGAACCGAACGACGGAGGGCCACGTGCTCGAGCACCTCATCACTCACGACCACGACCTGCGGATGGTCCCCACCGACCGGAACGAGCTGACCACCGCGGTCGGCCGGCTCCACGAGGAACTCCGGGCCCTGCCCGAGGGGACCGACCCCGCCCGCGCCCGCCTCCTGACCAGGTGGATCGGCATCGGCCACCTGTGCCTGGGCCACCACGAGGAGGCCCGTACATTCCTCCGCCAGTCGCTCGACCTCGCCGCGGAGACGGGCAACACCCGGGCCGTCGTCGCCACCGGACTCAACCTCGCCGACGCGCACCGCTACGCCGGTGACGTGCGGACCGCGGACGCGCTCTACCGCAGCGCGCTGGACACCGCGCGAACCGGGCACCCGGAACTCCTCGACTTCGCACTCCAGCACACCGGCAAACACCTGATGGAACGCGGTGACCTCACGCAGGCCCGGACCCATCTGCAGGAGGCACTGCGGCTGCGGATCGCCAAGGGGGACAGCGAGTTGATCGAGTCCACGCAGGCCGCACTCGACAGGGTGGAGCTACTGCTCGACCGCCCCTGACCGCCCCCTGCCGCTGACCCTGTCCCCGTTCTGCGCCAGGAGGCCGTAGCGGGGCCGGCCCGGGCCTGCTCGGCCAGCGCGATGCCCACCCGCAGCTGCGCCCAGAGCCGGTCCCGGCCGCTCAGTCCTCCGCCGCCACCACGGCCACGGCCGTCGCCAGGGCGGCGGCGGTCAGCCAGGCCAGCGCCGGCAGGCCCACGGTGAGGGCCTGCGGCCAGCGCCAGGCCAGCAGCCGCGCACCGACGCCCCAGGTGAGGAGGAACAGCGGGACCAGGATCACCGCCTGCATCCTCCACGCCTCCAGGAACGCCCCGGCCAGGCCGCCGGCGAGCAGCGCCGTGCCCGCCACGACCAGCAGCCCGATCCGGAACATCAGGGCCCACGGGGTGGTCTGCGGGTCGGTTCGGTGCCCCTGGTGAATGATCTCGGCCACCCGGCCCCGCCAGAAGCGCAGCTCCACGGCCGAGCCGACGTCCACCGCGTCGTAGAACGACTGGTCGACCGTGTAGGTGCGGCCCGGCGCGTTCTCCCGGAGAACGGCGAGGCGGTACGAGGTCGAGTCACTGTTGGCGTCCACCCACTTCTTCGTCACCCGGCCGCTCTCGGGACGCAGACAGTCCGCCTGTGCCGCCCCGTCGGCCGTGGCACCGCAGACGGGTGCGTCGAGGTAGGCCCCGCCCTCGTCTTAGGCGTCGTGGTAGCGGACGAAGCCGAACACCACGATCGCCAGCCCCAGCACGGCGATCAGTCCGCGCACCACCTGACCCGCCGTCGGCCCGCGCCACGGGCGCCGGTCCCGCGGTCCGTCCGCCTTCCCCATGGGCCCCTCCCCCCTGCCGGACCATGCCATTGTGCCCCGGGAGAAGACCGCAGAGGTCGCCACCGGGCGTCAGCGGCCTCGGAGAACAGGTCGGCACCGTCGAGAAGGGATTCGATCGGCTACTTTGGGTAACGATGCGCGGGATTCTGTCGCTCCTTCTTGAGCGCCGGTGTGGACGAGGCCTTGTCTTGGAGCCGAGGGTTGTTACCGCAGTGCTGGACTCGAAGTCGCTGAGCTGGCTGCTCATCAGAAAGTGAAACGCCTGACACGGCATCGGCCCGCGCGCGATCCTGTTCCTGCACCAACAGCCATGCAAGGTAGCGCAAGTGAAGTGACAGGAGGGGTGGGCATGGCGATACGGTTCTTTGGTATCGACCCGGAGACCGGTCAGGGGAACAGCCCGACCGTCTGGGTGGACGAGGGGGTCGGGGACTTGCTGGTCCAGAGCTACGTCGCCGACGAGGCGTCGATCGCCGGCGTGCTCGCGGCCGGCCACGGTCCGGACCACGAGAACACGATCCCGTCGCACGAGGGAGTGTTTCGGATTCCGGCCCGAATGGTGCCGATTCTCAGGAGGGCGTGTGATGAGGCAGAGCGTTCCCAGCTTCGTCGAGATGCTGAACTCGGCGAGGAGCACGGCGGTGCACCTGGAACTGCGTGACCAGTACAGCGTCGCCGAGGAAGCCACCGAACTCGCCAAGTGGCACCGTGGTGAAGCCGTCGATGTCGACCCCGACTCGGAGTACTGGAGCGGGTGGAGCGACCTCGTACGCCGCACCGTCGCCCGAGGCGTCCAGGTCCGCCGGGCCCGCGTCGTCTCGGTGCCGGTGACGGACTACGTGCGGTACGAGCACCACATCACCAGCGTGAACCTGGCCATCGGGGAGGATGTCCGCTGGCTGCCCCGGAGTGAGGCGTCGGGCCTTGCTCTGCCGGGCAACGACTTCTGGCTGGTGGACGGGCGCGCCGTTCGCTTCAACCTGTTCGACGGGCCCGGGGCCGCGTTGGACCCGCAGTACTCCGAGGATCCGGTGGTGGTCGGGCTCTGCGCCAATGCCTTCGAAGCGGTATGGGAGCGCGGAGTGGAACACGAGAAGTTCGCCGTCTGATTCAGCACGCAGGACCGCCAGATCATGTCCCTGTCTCCCTCCTCCAGCGCGCAGAGCGCCCGCGAGACAATCGCCAAGAGGTTGAAAGCACTTCAGCAGGATGCCGGCCTCACAGGGCATGATCTGGCCCTACGAACGGGCTTCAGCGAGTCGAAGGTCTCACGCATCGCGGGTGCCAAGACCCCACCGTCAGCTGACGACATCCAACGATGGTGCGCAGCCTGCGGCGCGGAGGACCAGGCCGCGGACCTGGTCGCCGCGAGTCGGGCGGCCGACGAGATGTACGTCGAGTGGAAGCGCCTCCACCGCACGGGGATGAAGCACGCCCAGGACGCCATCCTGCCCCTGTTCAGGAACAGTCGGCAGATCCGTATGTACTGCTCCAACGTCATGCCGGGGATCGTTCAGCGCCGTGAGTACGCGCGTGCGCTGATGGAGACCATCACGGCCTTCCAGAACACTCCGAACGACGTGGAGGCTGCCGTCGAGAGCCGGCTCCAGCGCGGACGCTACCTCCACCAGGGAAGCTGCACCTACGCGTTCGTCCTGGAGGAAACGGTCCTCTACTACCCGCTCGGCGACGATGAGGCCATGGCGGATCAACTGCGCCACCTGCTGGAGGTCATGGCCCTGCCGCGCGTCAGTCTCGGGGTGATTCCCTTCCGGGCGCCTCGCGTGATGTGGCCGCTCGAAGCCTTCTACATGTTCGATGATCGGCAGGTGGACGCCGAGTTGCTGACCGCCGTCGTCAAGATCACGACGCCGACCGAGATCGCCGCGTACTCGAAGGCGTTCAAGGCCCTCTCCGGCATGGCAGTGCACGGCCGTGAAGCTCGGACCCTCATTGAGCAGGCAATCCACGCGCTCGGGTGAATCCGTGCAAGACGATGCAAGATTGTGGCACCGCCTGTAGCCGCCTCCCTACGGTCTATCACGCAAGTCAGTGCGCCACCGAGAAGAGAGGAACGAACCATGACCGTTGCGCTGGAAGCGCCCACGGACACCAAGTTCCGCGACCCCCGCGCGCTCCTCAACGCGGTCCGGCCGTACGTCAAGGAGCTGACGTACAACGTGTTCGAGGGACCCGGCAACACCGGCGACCTGTACGACCGCGAGATCGCGCTCCTGCTCCGCGACAACACCATGGTCCGCAACATGGCCGAGCGCATCCTCGACAACGCCATCGCGTACACGATCACCGCCATGGAACACCCGCAGGTGCACCTGGGCGTCGGCAAGATCGTGGACATCGGAGTGCACCAGCTCCTGCTGGACACGCCGGTGTACTTCGCCGTCTGCGAGGCGTACAACGCCGGCCGGTACAAGCACCACGCTCCGCTGATCCAGCGACGTAGCGACGGCACCGTGGTCCGTACCGCCGAGTTCCTGCGCGGCAACGGGTTCGACGCCGACGAGGAGCTGTGGGCGATCGACGGGGCGAACTGCTCCCCGTGCGACGACAAGGTCCCCGACAGCCACTGACCGGACACCAGGGTGCCCCTGCCTCGTATCTTGGGGCAGGGGCACCCGCCTGCCAACTCCTCAGCAAGGGAAGTCCGTTGCCCGCACAGCACAACATCGAATCCGAGCGCGAACTCTGGGACACCTACGCAGCCGGCATCAAGGACAACGTCTTCGACGCCGGGCCGGTCTTCCGCTGGACCCAGTACGCCGACCACGGGCCCGGCCCCGAACTGCTCGGGTCACCTACGAGTGCGCTGGAGATCGGATGCGGCACCGGCCGCGCACTCGCCACGCTGGCCGAGCAGGGTGTGAAGGCCACCGGCGTGGACCTCTCGCCCGTCATGGTCGACAAGGTCTCGGAGCGCTGGGGGCCGTCCGGCGTCCGGATCCACTGCGCTGAGGTCCTGGACTACCTGAGCGGCACCGACGAAACGTGGGACGCCGTCTACTCGGTGTTCGGAGCGGTCTGGTTCACGGACCCGCTGAAGCTGCTCCCCCTCATCGCCTCCCGCCTGAACCCCGGCGGCGTCCTGGCCTTCTCGCAGCCCCCTGCCATCCCCGGCGCGTACGGCCCACAGGGCATGTACAAAGGGGGGTTCGCCGGGAGGGCTCTGTACACGTACCGCTACTCCTACACGCCCCGCAGGTGGGTCAGCCTGCTTCGGCAGAGCGGATTCGAGTCGGCGGACGCGACGGTTCTCGACGCCCCGACCGAGGGGCACATCGGAACTCTGATCGTTACGGGCAGGACCCCGGCCGTCTGACGACCACCTACGAATGGAGCCGTCTGCACGTGGCCGCATGGGCCGGGGACGATACGCCCCGACAGAGGGAGGCTCAGCCGATGCTGAAGGCGCCGTCGGGCGGGGGCGGGGAGTCGGTGGCCTCGGCGTCGGTGACCGGGGCGGTCCGGCCGACCAGGGCGGCCAGGTCGTCCCCGTCGGTGAGCCGGGCCGGGAAGATGTCGCCCGCGAGCAGCCGGGTCAGCTCGGCCACCGGCAGCGGCGCGGTCGAGCCGGCCAGCAGGATGTTGCCGTACCGGCGGCCGCGCAGCACCGGTGCCTCCGCCACCAGGCAGACGTACGGGAACACCGCGCGCACCGTCGCCGCCTGCGCCTTGGCGAAGGCCAGCGGCGGGCCGTCCGCCAGGTTCGCCGCGTAGCAGCCGCCGGGGCGCAGCGCGGCGGCCGCCAGGCGCAGGAACTCCACCGAGGTGAGGTGGGCCGGGGTGCGCGAGCCGTGGAAGACGTCGGCGATCACCAGGTCCTGCGAGTCGGCCGGGGTCTCGGCGAGGGCCGCCCGGGCGTCGCCGACGGTCGCGGTGATGTCCGCGCCGGGGCCCTGCCAGGGCAGGTGCTCGGCGACCAGTTCCAGCAGCGGCCCGTCGACCTCCACCACCCGCTGCCGCGAGCCGGGCCGGGTGGCGGCCAGGTAGCGGGGCAGGGTGAGCGCGCCGCCGCCGAGGTGCAGCGCGTCCAGTGGCTGCCCGGCGGGGGCGAGGGCGTCGGCGAGGTGGCCGAGGCGCCGGGTGTACTCGAACTCCAGGTGGGTGGGGTCGGCGAGGTCGACGTAGGACTGCGGGGTGCCGTCCAGGGTGAGCAGCCAGCCGCCGTCCCGGTCGAGGTCGGGCATGAGCTTGGCGAAGCCCAGGTCGGTCCGCCGCCCGACCGGCACCGGCTCGTCCCGCTCGTCCCGCTCGTCCCGCTCGTCCCGCGAATCGTGCTCGGAGGTCACGCGTGCTCTCCGACGGGCTCGACGTCGAGGTACGCGGCGAGCCAGTGGTCCAGCTCGGCGAACACCTCGGTGCGCGCGGCCTCCCCGGAGAGCACCAGGTCGTGCATGCCGCCCTTGATCCGCACGATGGTGACGTGCCGGCCCAGCCGCGGCCCCTGCGCGGCGATGTCGTCGGCGCGCAGCACGGCGTCGGCGTGGTGCAGCGCGCTGTGCCACTTGGTGGTGGAGATGGAGCGGGTCGAGGCCATCAGCAGCACCGGCACGTCGATGCCCAGTCCCCGGTGCAGCCGCCGGTGGCCCTGGTGGATCGCGGACAGCCAGCCCGCGTACAGCGGGAAGCTCTCGGGGCGCTTGAGGGTGAGGTCGAAGTCCCACTCGCCCTGGTGGTCCTTGTGCAGGCTGTGGGTGTAGTGCGGGTTGAGCGCGGACGGCAGGACGCGGGTCGGCGCCAGCCGCCCGAGCGCCGTGACGGCGGGGCCGCCGAGGGTGCGGACGGCGGGCCCGGCCGGCATCGACAGGAACGGCGAGTTGAGGAACAGCCCGTCCACCAGGCCGCGCCCGGCGCGCCGGGCGGCCCACAGCGCGCCGATCAGCCCGCCGGTGGAGTGCCCGTTCAGCAGCAGCTGCTGGTGCCCGTCCACCTCGCGGATGATCCGGACCGCCTCGTCGATCTCCTCGTCGTACTCGGCGAGGTCGCGGACGAAGTTCGGCGACTGGTGCGGGCGCAGGGAGCGGCCGTACTTGCGCAGGTCGAGGGCGTAGAAGGAGAAGCCGAGCGCGGCGTAGTGGTCGGCGAGGTTGGTCTGGAAGAAGTAGTCGTTGTACCCGTGGATGTAGAGCACGGCGCGCTCCGCCCCGGGCAGCGGCCGCCGGACGAGGGTCGCGCACACCGGTCCCTCGTCGTCCGGCCGCAGCGTCAGCTCGGCGGCCTCGTAGGGGGCACCCAGGATGTCTTCACGGAACTCCATCTGCTCGCCGCACCCGTCCTCTGTATCTGTCTGCCCGTATCGGCAGGTGACCGCCCGTTCCACCCCCGACCATACCGGCCGGTAGCCGCGCGGCGCTCGGCGGTGGGTCGTCATGTGCGGGTCCGCGCTGCGGCACCACGGGTGTCGTCGGGAGCCCGTGGCCACCGGGCGTCCGCTCGCTTCACGCCGAGTGCTCAAAAGGTGCCTTGGGCATGTTCCTGGGTCTGGGATGCCTCGTCGTTCCGGTCCTGTACCCGGAGAGCCGATCCCGTGCTTCCCCAGGCCACGGCCGGGCAGAGCCGGTCGTCGCACTCCTCGCAGAGCACGCGGGCGCGTTCGAGGAACTCAAGTGCTTCATCGAGGCAACCCATGGCCCTCAGCCGCTCGCCGAGGTTGAGCAGCGCGATCGTCTCACCCACCCGGTCATGACAGCTGCGCGCGATGGCAAGGGCACGTCGATGGGCTTCCACCGCCTCCTCGGAACGGCTCGCGAGGCTGAGCGAAATCCCGTAGTTGTTCCAGACGTCCGCTTCGACGTCGCTGGTACCCATGGAGTCGGCAGCCCTCAGTGCCGCCTCCGTGACGGCGATCGCCATGTCGGCCCTGCCGCTGTAAATCAGCCCGGGCACCACTACGGGCGACAGGCGCGCGATCCCTCGGTGGATTCCGACGTGTGCCAAGCTCAGGGTCAGGACCACCATGTTCGCGCGCTCGCGGTCCAGCCAGGCCAGCGCGGCAGCCCGTTCCGGGAAGAGGCCGGCGTCCGAGCACTCGGGCGGTGACGCGGCCCGCCGGTTGGCGGCATGGGCGGTCATCACGTAGTACTCCACCAACCGGCTCAACCGCCGTGCTCCCAGCTCCGGGTCCTTCCCCAGCTGTTCCAGGGCGTAGTCGCGGACCAGGTCGTGCAGGTACCAGCGGCCGCCGCACGCCGCCTGTTCGATCAGGGCGCTGCCGGCGAGCCGGGCGAGCCGGGAGCGGACCTCACGGTCCTTCGAACCGGCCAGCACGGCGGCAGCCTCGGTCGAGATGTCGGGACCCGGATTGAGGGCCAGGCGCCGGAACAGCTCCGCCTGCGGCTCAGAAAGGCGCCGGTGCGAGCGGTCGAGCACGATGCGCATGCCGATCTCACCGTCGTCCAGGAGGTCGAGCCGGGCGGCGCGGTCGGCGAGGTCCTCGGCGAGCCCGTCCGGGCGCAGGTGCGGGTCCAGGACGAGCTGGGCGGCGGCGAGCCGCAGAGCGAGCGGGAGGTGGCTGCACAGCTTCGCGATCCGCCCGGCGGCCGCCGGGTCGGCCGTGATCCGGCCGTCGCCCGCTCGGGCCGCGCGGACGGCGGTCCGCTGGGAGGACCAGTTCAACCTGGCCCTCGACCCGGAGACCGCCCGCGACTTCCACGACGAGACCCTCCCCGCCGAGCCCGCCA
>NZ_JBSFJC010000103.1:0-30299 GCF_053597855.1 Kitasatospora sp. NPDC001225 | reverse complement strand
CCGGGCGCGCGCAGCCGGCCGTAGCCGCGGGTGGGCGCCGCGGGGCCGAGCACCTTGATGGTCCGGACCGTCCCGTGGCCCAGTTCGTGGTTCAGACTTGAGGTCCGACTCGGGGGCGCTCTCGGCGCCGTCCGCGGGGCTGCGCAGGACGAAGGCGGCCACCAGGACGCCGACCGCCACGAACAGGGCGCTGAGCCCGTAGGAGAGGTGGAAGCCGCCGGTGAGCGCCGCCACCTTGCTGTCGCCCTCGCCGAGCAGCGTCGCGGTGCGGGAGGCGGCCACCGTGGCGAGCACGGCGGTGCCGATCGAGGCGCCGACCTGCTGGGTGGTGTTCACCAGGCCGGAGGCGATGCCGGCGTCGTTGGGCGAGGTGACCGACATGGCCTGGCCGATCAGCGCCGGCATGGCCGCGCCGAAGCCGAGGCCGAGCAGCACGAACGGCGGCACGATGTCGACGAGGAAGCTCCCGTCGCTCGGCACCCGGGCCAGCAGCGCGAGCGCCGCGGCCACCAGCAGCAGGCCGACGACCAGCACCCGGCGGGGCCCGAACTTCTGGTTCAGCTTGACCGCGAAGCCCAGCGAGACGATCGCGATGGTGACCGGCGCGGGCAGGAAGGCGAGCCCGGTCTTCAGCGCGTCGTAGCCCAGGACGTTCTGGAAGTAGAGCGCGGTGCAGAACTGGTAGCCGAACAGGCCGGCGACCATCAGGACCATGATGCCGTTGGCGCCGGAGACCGCCCGGGAGCGGAAGATGTGCAGCGGCAGCAGCGGCTTGGCCGCGTACGCTTGGCGGACCACGAAACCGACCAGCAGCACCAGCGAGCCGGCCAGCAGGCCCAGCGTGCGGGCGTCGCCCCAGGTGTACTCCTCGGCCTTGATGATCGTGTAGACCAGCAGCATCAGACCGCCGGTGGCGAGCACCGAACCGATCAGGTCGGCGCCCTCGCGCAGCCCCGCTCCCTTCCCGCCGGGCACCACGCTCTGCGTCAGCACGAGCGCCACCAGGCCGATCGGCACGTTGACGTAGAACACCCACGGCCAGCTGAAGCTCTGCGTCAGCACGCCGCCCAGGATCAGGCCCAGCGAGGCGCCGGCCGCGGAGACGAACGCGTACGCCGCCAGTGCCTTGGCGCGCTCGCCGGCGTCGGGGAACAGGGTGATGATCATGCCCAGGACGACGGCCGAGGCGAGCGCCCCGCCGACCCCCTGGACGAACCGGAACACCACCAGCGCCGTCGAGGAGGAGGACAGGCCGCAGGCCAGCGAGGCCACCGTGAACAGGCCCAGGCCCGCGCTGAAGACGCGCTTGCCGCCCAGCAGGTCGCCCAGCCGGCCGGAGAGCAGCAGCAGCCCGGCGAAGGCGATGAGGTAGGCGTTGACCACCCAGGCCAGGCCGGACTGGGTGAAGCCGAGGTCGGTCTGGATAGTCGGGAGGGCGACGGTCACGATCGAACCGTCGAGGATGATCATCAGGTTGCCGGTGCAGAGGAGCCCCAGTGCCAACCAGCGTGACCTGGAAGGCTGGAGGGACGGCGGGGCTTGCGTGGTCATCGGAGCAGTCCTTCGGGGGAATGGCCCGGGAGGGGCGCCCGGTGGCGCCCGCGCTCCCTGAGGGCACTTCTTGTTACAGCGACCATCATGTGTGACCATCAAGTCCACCGTAAGGAGGCACTTTCATGTTCCTGGGGAACAACGATGTGATCGAGGACATCGACGAGACCGGCGGCCTCGACGACCCGGCCCCCGCCCGCGAGGCGTGCACCGTCCTGGAGGCGCTCAACCGGATCAGCGGCAAGTGGGCGATCGGCATCCTGCTCAACCTCAGCCACGGCCCGGTCCGCTTCACCGAACTCGAACGGTCCGTACCCGGAATCAGCCGCCGCATGCTCACCCTGACACTGCGGAACCTCGAACGCGACGGACTGATCGAACGCACCGTCTACGCGACCGTGCCGCCCAAGGTGGAGTACCGCGGCACCGAGATGGCCGCCGAACTCTACGCCTCCCTCAAGGGCCTCACCGCCTGGGCGGAACGCCACCGCGACGCCATCGCCCTCTCGCGCGACTCCTACGACCGGGAGCAACTGGCGGCGGGCACCGGAGACCTCTGAGGCCAGGCCCTCCGCTATGCGAAGGGCGAGCCCGTCATCATGCTCGGCGGGCTCGCCCGGGTACTGCACGTCGACCGGCAGGAGGCGGCCCGCCGGGTCCTGACCCCAGCCGTTCGGCGCGGCGGCGCCCGAAGAACTGCCGGATGAAGCAAGGACGTTGGTGGCGAGCAGGGCTCGGCCTGACCGCCACGATCCCGGGCTACGTCAGCTTGTAGGCCATCTCGGCGAGTTCGAGTGCCTGGCGGAGCGTGTCCTCGTCCGTGATCTGCACGCTCACCCGGTAGGCCCGGTGGCCCTTGGGGACGAGATAGGCGTCCGGCGCGATGCCGTGAAGGGTCGCGGCGTCGCTGTCGTAGTTGAGCCGCAGGTTGACCACGCCGGTGTCGGCGTAGACGTACGCGAACCCGCCGAGCTGGCTTCCCTGCCGTCGCAGGCGCAGGTAGTCGCTGTAGTCGAGGGGTTCTCCCTCCTGGTGGGTCTTCCGCTTGACCCCGTGCAGCGCGGCGTTGGGCCACGACGTCGTCTCCTCGAGGAACGAGACGAACTGCTCGGCGGCGGGGTTCCGGGTCAGCATCTTCCTCACCTCCGCCTGGCCCTCGGCCGCGAGGCCGGGAATCGGCAGCGACTGCCAGCTGCCCCCGATCGGCGCGTCCTCCCCTGCGGTGGGACGGCTGGCGGGCGTCGGGCCCACTCCCATCGCGGCGATGAGCTGCCTTCCCACGTCGGACGCGTCCAGCTCTTCTGCCGTGCCCTCCACCTGGATGAACGTGACCTTCACTTCAACCCCTCCCTGAGTTGCATCAGTACATGGAAAGTAGCATCAACTCCCAATGTATGAAATGTACTTAGGAGGCCCTGGAGTAGGAGGTGCCGGGTGCCGGAATGGGTCTTCGTCGTGCGCCCGAGGCTCCGGACCAAACCGTCCGTTCCATGAGAACCTCCAGCCACGCGACGACCGAGGCCGGTTCGCGTACGGGAGGGCGTCGCCGAGTATGTCTCCTACACCTACCGCGGCGGGGCCGGCCCCGCGGATCCGGCCGGTCGGGTGCGGTCCGGGGCGCGGCGGATCAGCCGTTCCCGGTCCTCAACCGTCTCGTCATGAAGCCCACAAGCCTTCTGCTGGGCCTGTCGGTTGTGCATCCTCGCTTCGATTGTCACGCCGGAGAGGAGTTTCAGATGAGCCGACCCGGCCAGGGCCGCCTTGCGCTGACACACCACGCCTGATCATCCCTTCTGGAGGGACGATCAGGCGTCAGCGGGGATCGACTCGGCAGCATGCCTGGTCAGACCGTCGATGTGTAGTAGCTCGTGAGAGCCTCGCGCCCGTCCCGTGAGTTGCCGTCCTGTGACTCTCGCCCGTTTGAGGCAACTCCGAAGGCTGCTTCAGCTGTGTGCTGTTCTGGGGATGTGATGCCCGAACGGGTTTCCTGCGGGTGGGACCGGGTCCGGCGGGGAGGCTTCGAGCACCGCCCGGGCGTCGGCGAGGGCGGCCTCCAGCTGGTCGCGGAGGGGCTCGGGGAGGGTGGCGGAGCCGAGCGCGCAGGCGGCGAGGGTCTGTGCGAGTTCGGCTGTCCGGCCGGGTCCGAGGCGGTCACGGACACCGGGGTGGGCGAGGAGGTCGCGCAGTGCGTAGCCGTCGCCCGTTTCACCCGCTCGGTGGGAGAGCTGCTCGATCAGGTCTCGGGAGGCGGGGGTGTCCGGGCCGGCGGTGTCGATCGCGGTCAGGGCGAGGCGGGTGGTGAAGACGGCCAGGCCCTCATCGGGTTCGAGGGTGAGGCAGTGGTCGATCGCGGTTTCGGCGGCGGGCCGGCCGCCGGGGCGGCACAGGGCGGTGAGGACGGCGGTGACGGCGTTCTCCCAGGGCGCGCCCGGCTCGGTGTCGGCCAGCAGGGCGAGGGCGCCGGGGAGGTCGCTGGCGGTGGCGTGGGCGAGGACGGCGACCTGGCGGCCGTCGAGGATGCGCCGGCCGATGCCGCGGTGCTGCTCGATGTGGCGCAGGGCATCCGTCCAGCGGCCGGCGGTGGTGAGGGCGCGGGTGCCGTCGGCGATGAGGACGCGCCACAGCCACCGGCGGACTTCGCGCTGTTGGTCGGTCTCGGTGAGGCGAGCGGGGATGGTGATGCCGTCGAGGGCGGTCTCGGTGGCGGTGGTGACGGCGTGGTAGAGGTCGAGGAGGAGCTGGTGGCCGTGCTGGTAGTGGCCGGCACGAATGCGGAGGCGGGCGAGGTTGACGACGGGTTCGAGGCCGCGGATGGCGCTCGTCGCGGGGAGTGGGCCGCGGGTGAGGTAGAGGGCGGCGTGGCGGTGGCAGAGTTCGCGGGCGTAGCCGGGCAGGGCGAGGTCGGAGGCGAGGAGGGCCGCCTGGTTGAAGACGGCGGAGGCGAGGCTGGGATCGTCCTGCCGGGAGGCTGTGTCGGCCAGCTCGGTGAGCCGGCCGACACGGGTGTCGAGGGGCAGACACGCGGGCCGGTGGCGGGCGACCAGCGGGAAGCGCTGGGCGATTGGTCCGGTCGGGTGCACGCGGGCTACTCCCAGGTGACGGTGATCGGGTGGTGGGGGCGGTCCAGGACGAAGCGGCCGGCGTCCGGGGCAGCGGTGGCGGGGGAGTCAGGGAGTTCGAAGCGCGGTTTCCGGCTGCGGTAGCCGGCGTTCCAGGTGCGGATCTGGTCGGTGACGAGGTCGGCGAGGGCGGCGCCCGTCGGGCCGTGGCCGATGACGCCGGTCTCGTAGGTCTTGCGGCCGTCGGTGTCGGGTGGGCCGGGGCGCAGGGTGAGGTAGGCGAGGGAGGCGGCGTCCACGGTGGCCATGGCGCCCCAGCCGAACATCGGGTTCACGCCGCGTTCGCGGGCGGTGCCGGTGACGGCCATCCGCATCAGGGAGTTGGGGAGGGTGAGGGCCAGCCACAGGTCCTGGTACTCGTAGGTGGTGCCGGCCGGGATGGTGACGCCGGTCCAGACGTCGTGGCGCTCGGTGTCGAGGACGCCGAGCAGCAGGTCGGCGTGGACCGCGTCGCTCTGGTCCTTGTGGACCTGGAGGGTGACGTCGCCCTGGTGGGTCAGGGCGACGGTGCGGCGGGCGTCGTCCATGCTGCCGCGCAGCGGCATGAAGACGGCGAGCTGGTCGTCGACGGACACCCAGCCGTTCTCGCCGCGCTCGAAGGCGATGGTGCGCGAGGCGGTGCCGCGCAGACGCAGCGGCAGGACGATCCGCCCGGTGGGCTTGACCTGCCGGAGCCAGGCGGTGGGCACCTCGCTGGTGCTCACGGTGGCGATCAGTCGGTCGAACGGGGCGCCGTCGGGGTGACCGAGCGCGCCGTCGCCGAGGACCACGTCGGCGTTGGTGATCCCGGCGTCCGCGAGGTGCTTGCGGGCGCCGTCGACGAGGTCGTCGTCCACGTCGACGGCGACCACGTGCCCGTCCGGGCCGACGATGGTGGCCAGGTAGGCGGCGTTGACGCCGGTCCCGGCCCCGGCCTCGAAGACGCGCTGGCCGGGCCGGGCGTCGAGCTGCTCCAGCATCAGGGCGACGATGGCGGGCTGGGAAGCGGCGCTGATCTGGGTGCCGGACCCGTCGGTCTTGGTGTAGGTGGGGTTGTCGGCGTAGGCGGCCTCCAGAGGGAAGCCGGGCAGGAAGTGCTCGCGGGGAACGGTGCGGAAGGCACGCTCCACCGAGGTGCTGGTGATGTGCTTCTGGGCGAGCAGACGGTCGGTAAGGCTGTTGCGCAGCTGCTCCGCGGAGGTGGCGGCGCTATTGCTGAGAGTAGTCACGTCGGCGACCCTAGTGGTTGTGCGGATGGTGGGCTGCGAGGACGTGGGGCCCTCGCCGAAATGGAAGACGGTTTCCAACGCGCGTGCAGCAGTGGCGGATTGGTGCTCGACGGGCAGGCCGGCGCGGTTGGCGTGGAAGATCATCAGGTGGGCGAGGACGGCGCGTAGCCCGCGGGTGAGGCGGCCGTCGCGCGCCAGGCGGACGAGGTCCTGTCCGGCCTTCTCGAAGGCGTCGACCCAGTCGGATTGGCCGGCGAGCGGTTCACCAGGGTGGGTGAGTCGGCGGGTGTCGAGGGTCATCAGGCGGCGCATCGCGGCGGTCAGGGGGGCTGCCCGTACGGGTGCGAGGGCGGGCGGCTCGGGTCGCAGTTCGGCGAACTTGGCCCAGACGTCGCCCTGTTCGTACCAGTCGAGGCCGGCGGCGCGGAGCATGGCGGAGACGAGGACGACGAGGGTCTCGGTCCGGCCGAGTGCGGGCGGGTCGGGCTCGGCGGTACGGGCCAGCAGGTGCCGGCTGTCGGTGTGGAAGAGCCGGTGGGCGATCTCCATGGCGTCGGGGCCGCCGAACGCCTCGGTTTCCGGTTCGTAGATCACGGTGGCCCAGTCCGTCAGGAGTCCCTCCTCGGCGAGCACGTCGAGGAGCGCGGTGATGACGAGGGCGGGGTCGGCGGCGCGGTAGCGCAGTCGCAGCCCCATTTTGCGCATGTACCACCAGCCGTTCAGCGCGCCGGAGTTCTGGCCGTAGGCGAGGACGGGGGCCAGGTGGTGGGCGGTGATCTGTTCGACGGTGGCAGGGTTGGGGAAGGTGAGGTCGTGCTGGATCCAGCCGGTGGTCATCGAAACGGTCCTTGGTCAGGCGGTCAGGAGGCAGACGCCCGGAGCGAGAGCGCGAGGCGGCGGGGGTGGGGTGCCGCCCAGCGTGCGGAGCGGCACCCCACCGGGATAACTGGCCGGAAGCCGCCCAGATCGGGAGGCTCTCAGCGACAGAGGCGGTCCGGATCAGCCAACCCATAGAGGTGTTGGAGGCAGGGTGACGAGGCCGGTGACGAGGGCGACGGCGGCGGCGTGGGTGCGGCTGCCGCGCCACGAGAGCGCACGGACGACCCTGGCCTCGACGGCGCGGGCCTCGCGCAGGCTCAGTCCGGCGGCGTTCGCCCCGGCCTCGCTCATCGTCCCGGTGCAGATCAGCGTGAGCACGGCTCGCCCCGCCTGATCCAGCTCGGGCACGCGGTCGGGCAGCCCGGCGCGCAGCCGCTCGGTGCCGATCAGCTCCGTCGTGATCAGGCGGACGGCCAGGTGTGCGTCGTCCACGGCGCCGGTGCGTCGGCGCAGGTCGGCCAGGCGGTGTCGGACCAGGTACTCCCCGGTGTGGACCCGGCCGCTGATCTCGGCGATGGTCAGCCCCTCGGCGGCGAGTTCGGCGATCCGCCGCTCCAGCCCGTTCAGCTCGGGCACAGGGGCACGTCGTGGCTCCGTCCTCGGAACGAAGCTCGTGGTCGCCAGGACCCGGCGGAAGCCGGCTTCCCCGGCCACGGGTACTTGATCGGCGGTGCACGCGAGCAGGAGGTCGTCGGCCGGTGCACCGAGGCGGTGGGCGGCGGCCACGTAGGCGGCGGTGCCGTTGTGCGCGCCCTGGCGTACGGCGCAGGACCAGGCCGCTCTCAGCCCGACCACGGCGACGGCACGGTCCGGATCGACCGCCACTGAAGGAAGTACCAGAGCGCACGGGAGGCCGAGGGCCAGCGCCTGGTGCACCAGGCGTACGACGGTCGGCGCGACCCCGCGAGGCGCGGCGCCGGCCAGAACCTCCGCCAGCGACGGCACTTCCGGAAGGGCGGCCAGCGCGCCGAGGTGTACGACCAGACCGCGCGTGGACCGGAGCATCGCGACGGCGCGCTCCACCGGATCGGAACGGTGGCAGAGCTCTGCCGGGGTCGTCGCTACGGGTCCGGACGCACCGGCCGCTCCCTTCGTCCGGTGGTGCCTGGCGCGGCCCTGGCCCGAATCGGCCGCCATGGGTGTGGTGAGCCCGGCCAGGGTGCCCCCGGCCGGGTCGATCAGCTGGTGTTCCAGTGCTCGGCGGACGGCGACAACGCGCTTGCGCGTGCCGAAGACGTCCAGCACGGCGTCCTCGTAGAGCTCCGCCGCGCGCTCCCGGACCTCCAGCGCGCGGGCGACGTCGAGGCGGTTCCCGCCCGCCGCCCAGATCCGCAGGATCAGCGTCTGCTCGTCCGTGAGGGCCGGCGGAGCACCCGTCGGGGCCGAACGCGTGAGCAGACCGGACTGCCACGCCCAGGCGAAGGCCTGGACCCGGTTCGCCGTCCCCAACCGGTCGTACGCCTGGCGCAGGTGGTACTTGACGGTGTCGACACTCAGATCCATGGCCGTGCCGATCGCCGCGTTCGTCATCCCGAGACCGACCCTGTCCAACACCGCGACGAACTGCGCGGCCGGCGCCGTGGACGCCACTTCCGTACGCATCAGCACGCCTTCGCCCGCTGCCGAAGCCTGCTGAGCTTCACGGCCGGCCAACCGACGCCGAGTGCCCGCAGCGGTACCAGGTCGCCGAGAACGGCCGCGGCGCTCGCCTGCTCCCGCGACCGGGCCCCGAGCGTCCTCAGGACGGTCTGGGTGTAGGTCTTCACCGTGTTCACGGCCAGGCCCAGGCGCTCGGCGGTGACGGTCGCGTCCTCGCCGCCCACCAGCCCGGCGAGGACGGCGATGTGCTGCGCCGACAGCGGGTTGCCGATGGGGTTCATCAGGTGCACCTCCTGCACCAGGCCCCATCCCGCGCCCAGGGCGGTGGCGTGGAAGCGCGACTTCGCTCCGATCTTCGGCAGCAGAGTGAGGGCGGCAGTACCGACCCTGGCCCGCTCGATCCCGGTGGCCCGGCTGATCGCCCCGTACAGGGCGCCGCGGGCCAGCTGTTGCAGGAGGAGGACGTCGGCCTCGGACAGGTCGGGCTTGACGGGGCGGGAGGTGGGCATGGCGGATCTCCAGCGGAAGCGGGGGAGGAGGGGAGGCTACGACCGGTCGAGGGCGGCCAGCAGGGAGGGCCCGATCCGTCGCGCGGCGTGGGGGCCGATGGTCAGGACCAGGTCGCCCCGTCGGACGAGGGAGGCGACCAGCGACTCGGGGCCCGGCTGGTCCAGGCCGGGCTCGTAGCGGATCACCGTGCCCGCGGGACTGGCGGTGAGGATGCTCTCGCCGCCGTCGACGCGGTTGTGGTGACGGGGGAACGTCGAGTGGACAGGCAGCAGCACTGTCCGGTCGGCGGCCGTCAGGGCGTCGGCGATCAGGCCGGCGAGGGTGTTCGACCGCAGATGCCCGGAGGGCTCGTACAGGGCCACCACCGCACCCTCGGTGAGCATCCGGGCGCCCTGGAGGTCGGCCTCGATCTCCCTCGGGTGCACGGCGATGGATTCCACGACGTCGATTCCACCCCTCGTGCCGAGCCGGGTCAGCGACCGCTCGACGCCGGCGAACGCGCCGAGCCCGTCGACGAGTTCGTGGCCGGGGACACCGAGCGCCCAGCCCGCGGCCCAGGCCGTTGCCACGGCCATGGCGGAGTTCGTCCCCGCGACCGGCACGGTGAAGGTGTGACGCTCGCCGCCGGCCTGGACGGTGACGCGGTGCTCCTCACCGGTCCAGAAGCTCCCGAGGACCTGCACGTCCATGTCGGCGCCGCGGCCGACGGTCACCACGCTCGGGCCCCGGCGTCGGCGCAGCCGGTCCGCGAGCTCCAGGCAACCGGGCTGGGCGGCCCACAGCACCACCGTGCCGCTCCGTCGGGCGAGGGCCTCCATCTGGTCCAGCGCCTCCTGCTGGTTCCACCAGCTCGGCGGTGCGGCGTCCGCGGCGGTGACCAGCGTCACGGCGGGGGCGAGGCCTTCGCCCAGGGACCGGAAGCGCCAACCGGGCGGCGAGGCGTCGTGGCCGGAGCTGTCCGGGCACAGGTCCACCACCAGGAGCTCTCCGCCGCCGTCGTAGCCGGCGGAGTCCCCTTTGGGTGCCTCGGCGAGGATCCACCCGGGGTCGCGGCTGACGAGCGCGCAGGTGAGCGCGGCGGCGGCCATGGTGGTCGAGTGGCTGCCGGCGACGGCGACCGTGGTCGGCGCCGTGGCGGCCAGCAGCTCGACGGCCCGCCCGTATCCCAGTATGGGCAGGCCTCGGCCGACGGCGTGGTCCAGGACCTCGTGCACCACGGTGTTGTCCCCGCCCCAGATCAGCGCGGCCGTCCCGGGAGTGGCCGCCCGAAGGCCGACACCGCACCGTTCGAGCCTTTGGAGCAGGTCGGGGCGGGAATCGGGGCGCGGCGGCGAGACCGTCACCCGAGCGTGCCTCCGGGCCAGGTAGGAGGCCAGGCCCGCGATGCCGGGGGTGTGGGGGTCGAGGATGTGGACGGCCGAGAGGAGGCCGGGCAGCGGCAGGGGCCGTCGAGGCGCCTCGGTGCTGTTGGCGTCGGCGGTCGCGTTCACGCCGCCTCCGTCAGAGCGGCTCCGTCGTCGGCCGGTTGGACGAGGTGGAAGGCGACCTTGCCCAGGTGCTCGGTGCTCGCGCACACCACGGCGAGCATCGAGCCGATGTCGATAGCGGCCGGCACACCGGCGTCGCCGGTGACCGGGTCCTTCAGGAACAGCGGATGGCGCAACACGTGAGCCTCCATGGCCGGAGTGGAACGTGGGGGGCGGGTCGAAGCACGTGGATCGGCTGGGACCCGACGGGAGCGCCGGTGGCGGCGTCTCCGACACGTCAAGAGTGGCCAGGGAGGCGGTACGAGCGGGAGGGGGTTGAAGGGGACAACCCCGAGTGTCCCCTTCATGTTCATGGGGACAGGGCAAGCTGTCCCCATGAACGGAGGCTGGCAGCCTGCGAAGGCATGCACAGTCAGGGAAGCGGTGAGGGACAGACCCACCTACGCCTATGAAGGAGGGGGGTCAGGAATCGTCGTTCGACCGAATCCCAGAGGGTGTCGGCGAGTTCAGATGACCGTCCAGCCCCACGGACGGGCCCCTTCCCGGCCTTGGATGCAAGCGAGGCGGTAGTGGGCCTGCTCGCGATGCCGTGTGGGATCGGCCGCGGCGAGCTGGAGTGCGAAGCAGGTGACGCGCAGTTCGCGGATGTTGCGCAGGACCGGAAAGCTCGGCTGGTCCGTGACATCGGCACCGTAGGCGGTGCAGATCGCCTCGTACTGCTGGGCGGTGATGCTGCCGAAGCTCGTGAAGCCCGCTGCCATCGTTGCCAGGTCGTACTCGCGCCGGCCCAGGGAGGAACGTTCGAAGTCGAGCAGGTAGGTGGTGTTCCGGGTGACCGCGGTGTTGCCGCCCCAGGCGTCTCCGTGGACCACGCAGAGCGGCTCTCCGAGCGGAAGGTCGTCCCAGGCAGCCTGGAGGTCCGCGAGGTGCCCTCGTAGCCAACTGCGCTGGTGGTCATCAAGGGTGACCGCTTCGGCGATCCGCTCGGCGATCCGGACGAGCGGGTCGAGGAGGCCGAGATCGATGTGCTCGGGTACGGGCAACTCGTGCAATCTGCGGAGGAGCGGAGCCATGTCCGCGCCGGTGCCCGGTCGATGGGGCGGCAGCTCGTGCCAGAAGGTGACGGGCCGGTCGCCGACGAGGACGGGGACGGAGAAGGCGTCCAACGGACGGACGACGGGCAGGCCGCTCTCGTGAAGCCACCGGGCTATCGCGATCTCCTGTACCGCCGCGGGCCGTTGGCCGGTGCGGGCGATCCGGGCCACCACACCTTCGGGGAGTCGCCACAACGCGTTCTCGCCCAGCCTGATCAGCTCGGCACCGTCGGCGGACAGACCGGCTTCGGCACATGCCCTGAGCAGGACGGCATGGGAACCGCTGGCAGTAGTCACCCACCTACCGTAGCGGCGATCTGGAGGTGCAGGCCTTGGAGCCCGCTGTGCCGTTCGTACCGGCGTGCGATGCTCGCCAGCTCCTGGAGGTCCCGCACGGCCCGGTGCGAACGGAGCCGGGCGACCTCGGCCATGGCCAGCTCGGTTTCCGGCAGCACGTCGTCGGGGTCTCCGACGACCAGCAGGAGGCCGGTCAGCTTGGTCCGGCTGAAGGTCCTGGATCGGGCGAACGATTGAGAGTGTCCGTCGACGGCGTTCCTGAGCCGGTCGAGCGCGTCGTCGACCGCGTGACCGGTGAGTGCGAGGTCGTAGACGGCATGGCCGGTGTCGCCGTGGTGCTGCGCGTCGTCGTAGTAGCTCATCCAGGGGGACTCCTGGGCTGCCCGGACCTGGCCGTACGCCTCGTCGGACCGTCCGATGGCCGCGAGAGCTGCCTGGCGATTGCCCAACCGGGCGTGCCCTCGTGCTGCCGCGTTGTTCAGCATGGCGCGTTCGGCGGGGGAGAGCCGGTCGGACCGGACGAGGCCCAGCTCGGCCAGGGTCACGCTGTCCTCGTACTGCTCACACCAAGTGGCGAGCCGGGAGCGCAGGTTGAAGGAGACAGCACGTGCCGACCAGTCACTCGCCTCCTCCGCGAGCTCTGTCGCCCACCGAAGGTGTCGGCCGGCCTCGGCGAACTCGCCAGTGTCGAGCAGAACGGCGCCGGCGGCGGAGGCGAGACGGCTCGCCGCGGTGAGCAACTTCGGGCGTAGCGGACTGCTGCACGGCGCCTCGGTCAGACCCCTGACCCACCGAAGCTGTGCGACGGCGGTCTCCCGAACGAGACCACCTCCACCGTGCAAGTTGTCCCAGCTGCGCAGGACGGCGGCGGCGGACTCGACGTGGGCGATATCCCCTGGAAGCACCGACGAGCCAGGTCCTGAGCCGGGCTGGATGAGCGGAACCGCGATCGGGCTCAGGCTGTCCACGAATGCTGCTGAGGGATGGGCTGCCTGCGCGGTCGTGACGGCGGAGTCGTCCTCGCCGCGAAGGCCCACTTGCATGTTCACCAGCACGAGGCTGCGGGCGAGTGCTCCGCCGGTGTCCAGCGCGATGTCGAGCGCCTCGGCGTGATGCGGCAGGCATCTGCGCTCACCGCGTTCCATCTTGCCGATCAGATCGCCGCTGAGGTGCACCAAGGCGCCGAGTTCGTCCTGCCCGTAACCCCTCAGCATGCGCCACTGCCGGATCTCGTTGCCCAGCCACTCCTCGGGCGAACGCTCCGGGTGCAGCATGTTGGGCCGTGCCGCCATCTCGCCCCCCTTCGACCGGCCGTGGGGAACGATCTCGTTGTCCCCACGGCCGGGAGGATTCCTCACCTGTACCGGGAACCGGTGGTTCCACACATCTGCCGTCGTGGGCCAGGCGCCCTGGTCAAGGCCGGACGGCCTGGACAAGGATCGCCTGGCACTCGGCCGTGTCGATGTCCTGCTCGAACTCGCCGTCCTGGCAGCCCCGAACGAAGGCGGTCCACTCTGCCGCGGTGAAGAAGAGCACCTTCCCCGTGGCCGAGTGCCGAAGTGCGGTGGCGCCGTTCGGGAGGATGGCCACCTCCAGGCGATCCGCGGGATCGCTCTCCGGGGCCACCATCCATCGAGCTACGCGGAGGTCGAGCGTGTAGAGGTCCGACTTGGCGGCCGGCACGTACGTCGTCACGCTTCGACCAGGGTGTCGGCCGCGAGGGCGAGGATGAACGCACGAACCTGACCGGCACCGGACCTGAGCGCGGGGATCTCCGGGTTCTTCGAGTCCCGGATGGCGACAGCCGGAAGCCCTGGCACGGTCGCAAGCTCGACGCAGTTGCCGTTGTTTGCGGTGTAACTGCTCTTGTGCCAGAGCACATTGTCGAGCGGAACGGAGTAGAGGCGGTTTGTCTCGATCATGATGCGGTCAGTCTTCTCTCGGTCTTCGCGATCAGTGCCAGCGACTCCTGGGGACCGAGGGCGGCGCGCAGGAGGTAGGAATGGAGACGGGCGAGACGCCGCAGCCCGAGCGCGTCGTCCACGACGATCGTGCCCGTGACGGCCTCGGCGAAGGCGGTGCCCGGCGATTCCTGGCCGTCGCCCTGGAACAGGGTGAACGCGCCGGTCAACGTGCCTTCAGCCCCCTTGTCGAAGGGGACGACCCGAAGGTCTACGGACTCCAGGTCGGCGGTTTCCCGGAGATGGCGGAGCTGAGCCGCCTGGACGGACGGTCCTCCCACCTCGAACTCCAGCGCGGCCTGGGTGATGACGGCCGTCAGGCGAAGCGGGACCTCGTCGCGCAGACGGCGTTGCCTCATCTTCTTGACCTCGACCAGGCTGTCAACCTGGTCCGGGCCGAGCGCCGCGAAGCCGACCTCGGTGACTGCACGGGCGTAGGCCTCGGTTTGCAGGAGGGCCGGTATGTACGCGACCTGGTACTCGGCCGCGGCGACAGCCTCGTGCTCGTAGGAGATGAACTCCGTGTACCTGCTGCTGAGGACGTCAGCGTAGGCGTCCCACCACATGGCCGTGCGCGCTCGTCCCCGGCGGAAGAGGGCCTCCAGGTGGCCCCGATCCGACTCGGAGACGTCGAAGAGGTCCATGAGGGCCTCGAAGTCGGCCGGAGTGGCGCTGCGCTTGCCGGTCTCGACTCTCGTGACCTTGGAAGTGCTGCATCCGATCCGAGCGCCTACCTCTTCGGCGGTCCAGCCGAAGGCTTCGCGCCGGTGTCGCAGGTCGGCGCCGAACCTGCTGCGTGCTGCGAGCGGTTGCTGCGGGACGGCGGGCGTCATCGATTCCTCCGTGAAGCCGTGGTCCGAGGATTCTGTCGCTCCGTCAGCTTAGCGGGTCGGACCATGTACGGCATGTGTATGGCAACAGAATTGGCAATTTGCCAATCATGCGTAGGGCCGTATCAGCGCGGCATCCTCCCATGGATCCAGGCGCCGGCAGGCGTGCTGCGGTATGCCGGTGACCTGGCGACCCGGGTCCTGCCGGGATCCGGTGAGCCGGGTGCTGCCCGCGAGGAGCTCTACGGTCCCGATGCCGCGGAGTTCCCGGAGCCTGGCGGGCGGCCTAGGCTGCCGGGATGACGACATCTCCGGCGACCGGGTTCGGCGCGGTGGTATTCGACTTCTTCGGTGTCCTGACTTTCAACATGGTCGAGGTGATCCAGGCGTTCGAGGATCGGGAGAAGATCGTCCGCGGGACGTTCCTTCGCGGGTGGGCTTCACCGGAGGGACAGGAGCTGTTCCGTCGGCTCGAGCTCGGCCAGATCACCCAGGAGGAGTGGAACTCGAGGTTCGGCGGCCTGATCGGCGTCGAGCCTGCCGGCTTGATGGCGCGGTACCTCCACGACGCCTTCCCCGCCTACCCGGTGCTCCGCGTTGCTCGCCAGGCGCGTGCAGCCGGGATCAGGACGGCGGTGCTGTCGAACTCGCTCGGCCGCCAGCCGTTCGACCCGTACTCCGGCTTCGACCTCGCCGGTACGTTCGATGCGGTGGTGCTCTCCGCCGACGTCGGCGTACGCAAGCCGGATCCGGCGATCTTCCGGATCGTGTTGGACCGGCTCGGTGTAGGCGCGGATGAGTGCCTGTTCGTTGACGACAGTGAGTCGAACCTTGAGGCCGCCGCCGGACTCGGGTTCACGCCGTTGCTCGGGTTGGACGAGGACGTGGTGGCCCGGCGTCTGCGCGAGCTGCTGCACCTACCCGGCAGCGGCCTGTAGGAAGTCCGCGATGGGCCGGTAGGCGGCGTGCGGGGCGAGTTTGACCCGCAGTCCCTTGAGCTGGGAGGAGGAGCGGGCGGAGTCGACGGAACCGAGGCAAGCGGCGGCCTGCCAGGCGGCGGCGACGGCCGCATCGAGGTCGTTCAGGACGAGGTGGGCCTCGGCGGCGCGGGCCAGGTAGATGGCATGGCTGCGGGGAAACTCCTCGTCGACGCTGGGGTGGGCCCGCATGCCGGCCTCGAAGCGGCGCAACGCCTCGGCCGGGTCGCCGAGGTCGAGCGCGCACGAGCCGGCGATCATCTCCACCTCCGACCTGGTCACCCAGTAGAGGAACTCGGGTTCGTCGTCCTGTGGGCCTCTGTCCAGCATGTCGTGTGCCAGGCGGAGTTGGCGGCCGGTTGCCGCCTTGGCAGTGGTCTTCGACATCGCACGGGCGGTGCGGGCGGCCAGCATCGCCTCCATGCGGGGGGTGCCGTGTTGCCGCAGCTGCGAGCGGGCGGTCTCCAGGAGGGCCACCGCGCGGTCGGCCTGGCCGGTGGAGTAGAGCTGGACGGCTGCGAACGAGATGGTGTAGACGCCCCCGGTTGCGTCGCCTGCTTCGGCGGAGGCGCGGAGGGACGCGTCGAAGTACCGCTGGGCAACACCGGGGCGGCCTTGGTCGAAGGTGCACCAGGCGACCTGCCGTGCGGCTTCACCCGCGAGCCGGAGGAGACGGTTCGCGGCGGTGCCCCGGTAGCGGCCGGCTTTGAGGAGGGTCACCGCGAGCGACAGTTCCCCGGAGGCCTGCCTGCGGACCTCCCCGCTGCCGAGCTCGTCGTCCAACCTGCGCAGGAGCTCGAGTCGGCCGGCCATGTTGACCAACAGAGCCGTGCCCCCGGCGCTCTGCGCGCTCTCGACGGGTGCGCTGGGGCGGGCGATGCCCAGAGCGCCGGCCCATCCTCCCGCTGATGCCGACATTGCGGCACCGGCCTTGACGAACCCCCGGCGGTCCACTCGGCCTGCTCTCCCGTCCACGAGGTCGGCGAGGACCGTCAGTGCCGTTCCGTCCTGACCCCACGGAACGGCGGACGGCGCAGCCTTGGCGTTGGCCAGCTCCTTCTCGAACTTGCCGTCGGTTCGCAGCGCGCGGTCGTAGGCCGCGGCCACGTCGACGGTCAATGATCTGTTCCCGTTCTCCACGTTACGCAGATACGCCGGTGTGAAGCTCGTTGCCTGGGAGAACTGCGCCCAGGACATCCCGGAGTCCCGGCGCGCCTGCCGTAGGTCGTTCCGTAGTCGCTCGGACATCGCGACGCTCCTCGGGATTTGGGATCGCTTGTGGATCGGCCCCAGCCATTGTTCCCGGGACGCTGGCGGTGTGTGCTCGGTTCAGCACAGATTGCCACTTCCGCCTGGTCGGAGCTGGGCCCCGGCCCCGCGGCGCCATGCTCTGCCTCGTACCCCTGATCTCGAGAGGTGCGTGGCCGGTGCTGAGCTACCGGGTGGTCCCGGCCTGACGCCACCCGGACCAGGGCGGTACGGCCCCTCGGCGACCTCTTCGCACGGAGGCCTCGAACCCCCTGTCACGAGGGGCGCCGGGGTAGGCCGGTGACGCCCGACGGCGGGCGGAACACCTCACATCCCGTTCCGACGCAAGGAGTCCACTGGAACGAGGCCGACAGGGGCGGCCACTTCGCCGCCCGGGAGCAGCCGCGGCTCCTGGCCGAAGAACTCCGCGCCGCCTTCAGGACGCTGAGGTGACACGGCGCGGTGGTGCCGGGCCCCGCACCACCGCGCGTGCCACCGGCTGACCGCCGCGCGCCGGTCGTGACGGAACCCGTGCGACTCGGCCGGCCCCGCCCTTCGTAGGATGGGTGCAGCTCCTCCGGGAGGAACTCTCCCCGGAGGTGCCATGCCGCAGTCCGCGAACCACCAGCTCATCGGGCGTACCCGGGAGGTGGAGGTGCTGGACCGTCTGCTGCGCGAGGTGCGCGACGGGCGCAGCCGGGTGCTGGTGCTGCGGGGTGAGGCGGGTGTCGGCAAGTCGGCGCTGCTCGACCATCTGGCCGGGCAGGCGGGGCAGTGGCAGGTGGTACGCGCGGCCGGTGTCGAGGCCGAGGCCGAGTTCGCCTATGCGGCCCTGCAACGGCTGTGCGCCCCGCTGTTGTCGCACCTCGGCCGGCTGCCGGAGGTGCAGCAGGAAGCGCTGCGGGTCGCGTTCGGCCTGAGCACGGGAAACCCGCCCGAGATGCTTCTGGTGGGGCTCGCGGTCCTCGGTCTCCTCGCCGAGGCGGCGGCCCGGTCCGCGCTGGTGTGCCTGGTCGACGACGCGCAGTGGCTGGACCTGATGTCCCGGCGAATCCTGGCGTTCGTCGGGCGCCGGCTGGACGCGGAATCGGTGGCGCTGGTGTTCGCCGAGCGGATCACCGACGGGAAGGCGGACGACGAGGGCCTTTCCGGTCTGCCGGACCTTCCGCTGGGCGGGTTGGCCGATGCGGACGCCCGGGCGCTGCTGGACGGCGTGCTGCCGGGGCCGGTCGACGCCCGGGTCCGGGACCGGATCGTGGCCGAGACCGGCGGGAATCCGCTCGCCCTGCTGGAGCTGCCCCGGGGCCTGTCGCCGGCGGAGTTGGCGTTCGGCTTCGGCGGGCCCGGCGCCGGCCCGCTGGCGACCCGGCTCGAGGACGGCTTCCGCCGGCGCGTCGACGCCCTGCCGGCCGACACCCGCGCCCTGCTGCTGGTCGCGGCGGTCGAACCGGTCGGCGACGGGCCGCTGTTGTGGCACGCCCTGCGTCTGCTGGGCATCGGGCCGGAGGCCGTGGCGCCGGCCGAGGCCGCGGACCTGATCACCCTGGGAGCCGCCGTGCGGTTCCGGCACCCGCTGGTGCGTTCGGCGGTGTGGCGCGGCGCGGATGCCGCGGCGCTGCATGCGGCGCACGCGGCCCTGGCCGAGGCCACCGACGCCGAGCGCGACCCCGACCGGCGGGCCTGGCACCGGGCCCACGCCGCGGTCGGGCCGGACGAACAGGTGGCGGCCGCACTGGAGAGCTCCGCCGACCGGGCCCTGGCACGCGGCGGCCGGGCGGCCGCCGCCTCCTTCCTGGAACGTGCCGCCGCGCTCACCCCTTGCCCGGAGGCGCGGGCGCGGCGCGCACTGGCGGCCGCGGCGGCCCATGTCGCCGCGGGCGTGCCGGCCCGGGTGCCCGACCTGCTCGCCGCCGCGGAGCTGGGGCCGCTGGACCGGCTGCAGCAGGCCCATGCCGACCGGCTGCGGGCCAAGGCGTCGTCCATGACCGACTCGGGGAGGGGCGCGGTGCAGCCGCTGCTCGACGCGGCGGGTCGGCTCAGGGACCTCGACCCGGCCCTCGCGCGGGAGACCTGCCTCGCGGCGTACGACGCGGCCATCTGGGTCGGCCGGTACGACGAAGGCGCACTGCGCCGGGTCTCCGAGGCCGCTCGAGACCTGCCGCCCGGCGACGAGCCGGCGGGAGTCTTCCTCAGGACCCTGGTCGCCCGGAGCGTGGACGGGCCGGCTGCCGTCTTCCCGCAGCTGGCACGGGCGCTGCGCTCCCTCACCGACGAGGAGGACCCGTCCGTCCTGTGGGCGGCCGCGAACGCCGCCGCGGAGCTGGGCGATCTCCAGGGCTGGCTGGACATCGGCGGCCGGGCGGTCCGCTTCGCACGCCGGACGGGAACCCTGTCGCTCCTCTCGACGGCGCTGCCCTACCAGGCGTCCGCGCTGGGCTTCGCGGGGCGTTTCTCCCCGGCGGGCGACCTGCTGGCCGAGGCCGCGGCCCTGGACAAGGTCACCGGCTCGGTGGCGCGCACGGCCACGGCGGCCTTGATCAGCGCGTACCAGGGACGGGAACGACCGGCCCTGGAAGCGATCGAGGCGATGGAACACGAGGGCGAGCAGCGCGGCCTGGGCCGACTCGTCGGCGTAGCCGCGTGCGCGAGGGCTGTGCTCCACAACGGCCTGGGCAACTATCCGCTCGCCATGGAAGCGGCGCTCCGGGGCGGGGAGTACCAGGACCTCGTGGTGCACGTCTGGACGTGCGGCGAGCTGGTCGAGGCCGCGACCAGGGCCGGCGAGCCGGCCGTGGCGGCCGGGGCGCGCGAGCGGCTCGCCGACTGGAGCCGGGCCGGCACGCCCTGGGCCCTGGGCGCGCACGCGGTCGCCGAAGCCCTGACCGGAGCACCCGAGCAGGCCGAGGACCGCTACCGCGAGGCCGTCGACCACTTCGGCCGCGGTGGGCTCGGCGTGTTCGAGACCCGGGCCCGACTGCTGTACGGGGAGTGGCTGCGCCGCCGGAACCGGCGCGCGCAGGCCCGTACCGAGCTGCGGGCGGCGTACGAGGCGGCCGGGCGCACGGGTATGGAGGGGTTCGCCGAGCGGGCCCGGCGTGAGCTGCTCGCCACCGGTGAGACGGTTCGCAAGAGGACCGTCGGCGCGCCGGTCCTGACCCCGCAGGAGGCGCGGATCGCCCGCCTCGCGGCCGCCGGGCACCCGAACGCGGAGATCGGCGAGCACCTGTTCCTGAGCCCCCGTACGGTCGAGTGGCACCTGCGCAAGGTCTTCGCCAAGCTGGGGATCTCCTCCCGTCGAGAGATCGACGGCGCCCTGTCCGTACGGTGACGGCCGTACGGTGACGGCGATGCGGTGACGGCCGTCCGGTGACAGCCGTGCGGGATCAGCAGGGGTCACAGATGGTCGGCGTCCACCACGGCCTGGGCGAACGCCGTCGGCGCCTCCTGCGGCGCGTTGTGGCCGATGCCGGTGAGGACGCGGTGCTCGTAGGGGCCGGTGAAGAACTTCCGGTACCCACTGCCGTCGGTGGTGGGCAGGAACGGGTCGAGGGCGGGGTCCACGGCGATGGCCGGCACCGTGACGGGCGGTCGGGCCGCGAGTAGCCGCTCGTAGTGCTCGTAGCGGCGCTCGCCGTCGGCCAGGCCCAGACGCCAGCGGTAGTTGTGGATCACGATGGCGGCGTAGTCGGGGTTCTCGAACGCCGCCGCGGTGCGTTCGAAGGTGGCGTCGTCGAACCTCCAGGTGGGGGAGGTCTCCTCCCACACCAGTCGGCACAGGTCGTGCCGGTTCTGCCTGGTCTCCATGGCGACGCGGCCGCGGTCGGTGGCGAAGTAGTACTGGTACCACCAGGTGCGCTCGGCCTTCGGCGGCAGCGGGTTCTTCTGCGAGGGGAGGTTGACGATCAGGTAACCGCTCACCGCCACCAGGGCCTTGACCCGCTCCGGCCACAGCGCCGCGACGGTGCCGGCGGCCCGCGAGCCCCAGTCGAAGCCGGCCAGCACCGCCTCGGGGATCTTCAGGGCGTCCATCAGGGCGATGACGTCGAGGGCGATCGCGGACTGCTGCCCGGTACGGACGGTCGTCGGGGACAGGAAGGTGGTGGTGCCGTGGCCCCGCAGGTACGGCACGATCACCCGGTAGCCGGCGTCCGCCAGCAGCGGCGCCACGTCGACATAGCTGTGGATGTCGTAGGGCCAGCCGTGCAAGCAGATGACCACGGGCCCGTGCTTCGGCCCGGCCTCGGCGTAGCCGATGTCGAGCACGCCGGCCTGGACCCGCTTCAGGTCGGTGAACGTGGTGTGGGTGCCCGCGGTGACGGCCGGGACGACCGGGGCCGGGCGGCCGGGCCGGTCGGAACCGGCCGCGAGGGCGGCAGGCGCGTTCGAGACCGCGCCGACCGACACGGCCGTGGCGCCCACGCCGAGACCGACCGCTTTGGTGAAGGCACGCCTGTCGATCATGTCTGATCCTTCCTGGAGACCCGCTGGTGCCTCCACTGTTCTCCGGCCGCCGGCCGGACGCATCGGTCACATGACGTCGAGACGCGGGAAGTCGCCCGCGGACCCGCGAAGGGTCTGCCGGGGCGCCGGATTCAGTCATTCGACTGTGTCCGCCGGCCTGCCGCTCGGTGATCCTCGAAGGAGCGCCGTGATGCCGGCGGATCGTCGTGCGTGCAATTCGGAAGGTCTGGCCGTGAAACAAACCCCCGTCGTCCTCATCCACGGTGCGTGGTTCCACATGTCCTCCTGGGAGGGCTGGGCCGAGCGGTTCACCGCGTACGGTTACGCGGTGTGCGTCCCGGGCTGGCCCGGCGAAGCCCACACCGCCGACCAGGCCCGCCGCGATCCCGGCCCGCCGCGCGACCTCGGGCTCGCCGCGCTCGCAGCCCACTACGAGCAGGTCGTGCGCAGCTTCGACGACCCGCCGGTCCTCATCGGGCACTCGGCCGGCGGCCTCATCGCCCAGCACCTCCTCGGGGCCGACCTCGGCCGCGCCGCCGTCGCCCTCGCGCCGCTGCCGGCCGGCGGTGTGCCGACGGCCGACGGCCGGTCCCGGCCGTGGCCGCTGATGTCGGTCGGCCCGACCCGGCACCCGGGCTTCGGGCAGCTGCCGCGCGCCCGGTTCCGACACCTCGTCGTCAACACGGTCGGAGAGGGGGAGGCCGAGCAGCTCTTCGACCGGTACGCCGTCCCGGCCCCGCTCCGGCTGCTCGCGGACCTCGGACTCGACGGCACCGCCACCGGGCCGGCCGGCACCGTCGTGGACACGGCCAATACGGCGCGCGGACCGCTGCTGCTGGTCTCCGGCCAGGAGGACCGGATGGTCCCGGACGCCGTGACCCGCTCGGTCTACAAGCTCTACGGCGACTCCTCCGCCGTGACGGACCTGAAGCAGTTCGCCGATCGGGGGCACTCCCTGGTGTTCGACAGCGGCTGGCGTTCGGTCGCCGACCACGTCCTCGGCTGGCTGGCCGCCAACGGCGTCGAGGCCGTGGCCCCACAGGGGTGAGCGCGGGCATCAGACCTGCGCCGCGTCGGTCCGGCTCAACGCGTCGCGCAGCGCCGCCCGGGCCGTGATGCCCAGCTTGGGGAAGACGCGGTACAGGTGCGAGCTGACGGTACGCGGCGACAGGTGCATCCGCGCGCCGATCTCCTTGTTCGTCAGGCCGCCGGCGGCCAGGTCGGCGATGCGGCGTTCCTGCCAGGTCAGCGGGGCCACGGTCAGCGTCGGGACGCGGGGCGGGGCCCCGGTGGCGCGCAGTTCGGCCCGGGCCCGTTCGGTCCAGCCGGCCGCGCCCAGCCGCTCGAACACCTCGGCCGCCGGGACCAGGTACTGCCGCGCCGGGGCCGGGCCCTGGACGTGGCGCACCCGGATGCCGTGCGCCAGCCGGATCCGGGCCAGCTCGAACGGGAAGCGGGTGGCGTCCGGCTGGGATTCGGCCCGCGTGAACATCTCGGCGGCCTCCCGCTCGTCCTCGGCGGTCATCGCCAGCGCGCCGTAGGTGATCAGCCCCAGGCGGGGCGACACCTCCGGCAGACCGGCGTCGCGGGCGGCGAGGGCGTGCGCCCGGGCCTGGTCGACGCGTCCGGTGTGCCGGGCGGCCTCGACGAGATCGAGCAGGGTGCGCGAGGCCTGGTAGGCGTAGGGCCGGAACTTGCCCGGCTGGGTGATGCCGATGGCGTAGAGGTACGCGGTCTCGTAGTCGCCGGAGCTCAGCGCGGCGGTCGCGCCGGCGGCGTCGGCGACCTGGGTCAGGAATCCCAGTCCGCGCGGGCGGGCCCAGGCGTCCACCTCGGCCTGCAGGTCCCGGGCCCGCCCGACCTGTCCGCGCAGCGCCGCGAGCTGGGCCAGGTACGCGCGGCTCTGGGCGGCGAACAGCTGGTGGCCGTGCTCGGTCGCCAGGTCCAGGCCGCGTTGTCCGGTGTCCTCGGCCTCGGCCCATTCTCCGACCGTCAACTGGTCGAGCATGATCTGGTGCAGCATGACCATGCCGGTTGCCACGGCCCCGGTCTCCAGCTCGCGGTCGACGACACGCTGCAGGTGGGGGCGGTAGTGGCTCAGGAGGTCGAGGTGGTACGCGGCCGCGCCGAACTGCGTGACGTCCCAGGGTTCCAGGTCCGGCAGGGTCGCGGCGGCCTGTCGCACCGGCCCGGCGAAGCCGGCTCCGTGCCTGGTCACGTCGCTCCAGGTGCCGCTGTAGAGACGCGAGCGTCGGGTGAGGAGGCTGCCCAGGGAGGCGAGGAGTTCGTGCGTGCTCTCCCAGGCCGCGCGGTCCCCGCTGTACTGGCTGATCGTCAGGAGCAGGACCACCAGCCGGGTGAGGACCTCGTCAGGTTCGGCTTCGCCGGCAGTCGACGCGACGGCCGACCCGCCGTCCCGGAGCTTCTCGATCGCGGCCGAGACCTGGCGGTGCGTGGAGCGGACGTCCCCGTCCTGGTGGAGCGCCCGGTAGGCGGCCGCCAGCACCGAGGCCGGCGACCCCGTCGAGCCGGGCGTGAGGTCCGCCTGGACCAGCCGGTGCGCCTGGCCGAGGCGGGCGGCGTGAGCGGCGACGAAGGCCGCGTCGGCCAGGCGCCGGGACCGGCCGGTGTGGGTCTCGCTGAGCTCGGCGGCCCGGGTCAGCCAGGCCACGGCCGCCAGCGCGCCGCCGCGCCGGGTCGCCGACTCGGCCGCCGCCTCCAGGATGTCGGCGACGTCCTCGTCCGGATCGACCGTTGCCGCCGCCAGGTGCGTCGCCCGGCGTTCGAGGTTCTCCCGGTGAACCTGTGCCAGCGCCAGGTGGGCGGCGCGGCGCTGGTTGGGAGTGGCCATCCGCACGACGGCGGACCGTACGAGCGGGTGCCGGAAGACGAGATCGCCGGTGACCACCTCGACGTCCAGCAGCCCCGCGGCCACCGCCGTGTCGGCGTCACGCATGCCGTAACGGGTGCCGGGGACGGTGTCGGTGCCGCTCGGGGCCCCGGCGCCGTCGAGCGCGCCCATCAGCAGCTCGGTCCGCACCCGCTCGTCGAGGGCGGCGATGCGGGTGCCGAACAGCCGTTGCAGCCGTCGGGGCAACGGCACGCCGTGCTGACCGATCAGGTCTTCGACCGGGAGATCGCTCGACCGGCCGGCGAAGTGGGCGGGCAGCTCCAGCAGGGCCAGCGGGTTGCCCCGGGCCCGCTCCAGGACGATTCGACGGACCTGTCGGCTCAGCTCCGGGTACCGGTGGTCCAGCAGGCGGGCCGCGTCCTCGTCGGTGAGGGCGGTGACCGGCAGTTCGGGCAGTGCGGCGGTGTCGAAGCGGGACGTGATGTCGCTGCAGACCGCGACCAGCATCTTCGCCGGGCCGCCGGCCAGGCGTCGGCCCACGAAGCCGCAGACGTCGGCGCTGGAGTCGTCCAGCCACTGCGCGTCGTCGAGGACCAGCAGCAGCGGCCGCTGCGCGGCGGAGAGCGACAGCAGGCTGAGCACGGCGATGCCGAGCGCCATGACCGACGGCGGATCGCCCCGCACTCCGCTGAACACGGCGTCGAACACCGCCCGGGTCCCGTCGTCCAGCCGCGCGACGTCGGTGAGCAGCGGATGGAGGACCTGGTGCAGCCCGGCATAGGGCAGCTCGGACTCCGCCTCGACACCGGCGGCCCGGATGACGACCTGGCTCTCCCGCTCCGCCAGCGCGGCGGCGTGGCTCAACAACGAACTCTTGCCGACCCCCGTCTCCCCCCGCAGGACCAGCGCCTGGCCCGTCGCGGCCGTCACGAACGCCGCGAGTTCCGCCTGCTCGTCCTCGCGGCCCACCATCGCCGTGGTGACGCCCCATCGCTGGAACCCGGTCATGTCCCCTTGCCCCTTCCTGATTTCGTTCCCACCGCGCGGCAGCTCCCGCAGCGCCGGCGGGCTGACGCGTGCTTCGACGACGATCGCGTCCCGCACGCGGGGGTGCACCGGACCGGGCGGCATCGAGTCGAGCAACGTCCGGGCGTCGTCGCCGCGGAGCCCGTCCACCCGTGGTTCCGGCAGGCCGGCAAGGCGTCCGGCGCTGGTCGGCGTGCGGGCCCCAGGGCGGTCGTGCCGACGCCGGAAGCCCCTGCCAACAGGCCCCACCCCCGTCAGCTCCTTCGCGGCCGTGGAAGCCGTGCGGCGTCCACCGACCACGATCCCGGGACCACGGGCCCGTCGAGCCAGTGTCGAACCCTGGCCAGTACCCTGGCCGGGGGCGGCCGGTGTCCGGCACGGGCGCGGTGGGGCCGGCATCCTCCTGGCCCCCGGGGGCCTGCTGACGGGACGCCACGCCGACGCCCGCCACCACCCGTAGACGCCCGCCGCGCGACGGGTTCCCCTCGCGTCGACGGGCGCGGAGGAGTCCGGGGCCGACGAACACCGACCGAGCGCCCCACCCGCACAACGGAAGCAGAGACATGAGCGATCAGCACACCATCGGCTGGGACGACGCGACCTGGCTCAACCCTCCGCTGGACGCCGTCCACGACGGCTCCGGGCTGCTCGTCACCACCCGGGACCGCAGCGACTTCTGGCGCACCACCGGTTACGGCTTCGTCCGGGACGACGGGCACGCGCTGCTGACCCCCTTGCCGGACGCCAGCGCCGTCGAAGTGACCTTCGTCGCCGACTTCGACGCCCTCTACGACCAGGCCGGACTCATGGTCCGGGTGGACGAGCGGACGTGGATCAAGGCCGGCGTGGAGATGACGGACGGCGTCCCGCACCTGGGCGCCGTCGTCACCCGCGGGCAGTCGGACTGGTCCCTGGCCCCCGTGCCCGACTGGAGCGGGCGCCGCATCACCGTCCGGGCCAGCCGCGTCGGCGATGCCCTGACGATCCGGGCCCGTCGCGACGACGACCCGTGGCGCATGGTCCGGCTCGCCCCGCTGGCACCGGAGGCGGTGGCATCAGCCGGCCCCTTCTGCTGCTCCCCGCAGCGCGAGGGCCTTCAGGTACGGTTCACCGGCTTCCGTCAGGGGCCCGCCGACGCGTCGCTCCACGACCCGACCGCATCGTAGACCGGGCGTGCCCCGGCCCCCGCACCTTCCCTGAAGCAGGAACCATATTTGCGAAAACGGCAAGTCTGTTTGCCGCCTCCGCTATTGCGGGCGCACCCTCGGAGCTGAGGTTCGAGCGCCGCCCCGGTCCCGGTCCCGGTCCGGTCCCGCCGGGAGCGGCGCTCGTGCGCGAACGCACCGGAAGAGGAGAGCCCCACCATGGCCGCAAAGTCCACCCGCTTCGTGGAGAGTGTCACCGAACAGACCTTCCCCGCCCGCGTGTTGAAGGCGGAGCGCCCCGTCCTGGTCCAGTTCTGGGCCGCGTGGTGCGGGCCGTGCATCAGGGTCACTCCCATCGTCGAGGCGTTGGCCGCCGAGCACGCGGGCGTCCTGGACGTCGTCAAGATCAACGTCGATGAGGAGCCCGGACTGGCGGAGCGGCACGGGGTCACGTCGATCCCCGCCTTCGTGGTCTACGCCGACGGCGCCGTCGCCATGGCGTGGACGGGGGCCGCGCCGAAGCCGGTCCTGGAGCGCCAGCTCGCCCCCTTCCTCCGCTGAGCGCGGACCCGGACCGACCCACGAAGGAAGGCATGGACTCATGAACCCGCAGCACGACCAGGACCTCGGGTGGGACGCCTCCGGCGCGCTCCGGGAACGCGAAGCCGGTGTGCACGCCCCCGCTCTCCTGCGGGCCGTGGAGTGGTTGCGGGGTCTGCTGCGGATCGGCGGCGGCGGACACGCCCCCGTCCACCGGGTGCTGGACGTCGGCAGCGGCCCGGGCGTGGTGACCTGCCTGTTGGCGCAGACCTTCCCGGACGCCGAGGTCGTTGCCGTCGACCGGTCGCCCGGCCTCCTGGAGCAGGTCCGTTCGCGTGCGGCGGCTCAGGGGGTGGCGGACCGCGTCGTCACTCAACTGACGGACGTCAGCGGCGAGTTCGACGCGCTGGGTGCCGCCGACCTGATCTGGAGCCGTCACGGCGTCCAGCAGGTGGGGGACCAGCAGGCGGCACTGCGCTCCCTGGTCGCCTGCCTGCGGCCGGGCGGGCTCCTCGCCGTCGCCGAGAGCGGGCTTCCCCCGCGCTTCCTGCCCCGCGACATCGGCACGGGGCGTCCGGGCTTGCAGGCCCGCCTGGACGCGGCCGCCGAGGATGCCTTCGGCGCGATGCGCGACCAACTGCCGGGCGTGGCCGCGACGGTGGAGGACTGGCCGGCCATGCTCGCCCGTGCCGGGCTCGTCCCCAGCGGAACGCGCAGCTTCTTCACCGATCTCACGTCCCCCCTCGGGATGTCGGCGCGGGAGTACCTGCACCTGCGTCTGACCCGCTGCGCGACCGGATCGGTGACCGGCTGGATCCGGAGGACCGCGCAACGCTGGAGCAGCTCCTGGACAGCGACACGTCCGCGGGCATCCTCGGACGTCCCGACGCCTTCTACCTCACGGCCGACACCGTCCACACCGCCCGGCTGTGCCACGGCGGCGTTCGGCACTGAAACGCTCCTCACCGTGACGAGGCCGCAGCCCAGCAGCTGCGGCCTCGTCGCTCGTCGTGGCCGGTCCGGGTCCGGGCCCGGGTCCGGGCCCGGTGTCGGCGTCGGTGACGCCAACGGGATCGTCAGCCGTTCTGGCAGCGATCGGGAGCCGGGGCCGCGGGCCGCTCCATCTCGCGCAGTCGTGCGAACGGCGCGGTCGTGGCGAGGGCGAGAGCGATCGCTCCCACGAGCAGGAGGGCGAACCAGCCGCCGGACTCGTCGATGACGACTCCGGCGGCGGCGGACGCCAGCGAGGCGCCGAGGTTCACGGAGGTGTTGATCCAGGTCGACGCCTCCGTCCGGCCGGACTCCGGGACGACGGTGTCGGCGATGAGGTACCCGGTGATGAGGGAGGGGGCGAGGAAGAGGCCGACGAGGGCGAGGCCCGCGGCGAAGAGACCGAGCGGGTGCAGCTGGGACACGAGCACCGCGGCGAGCCCCATGCCGGTGCACAGGGTGAACAGCCTCGCGCCGATGCCCGACGTGAGCTTCAGCTGCCCGTAGAGGAACCCGCCGAGGGCGCTTCCGCCGGCGAAGGCCGCCAGGAGCCAGCCCGAGGCCGCGACGGCGTCACGCTGCGCGGCGACGGCCGGCGCCGCGATCTCCGCGACGCCGAGCACGCCGCCGACGCCCACGAGGACGGTCAACACCCGTGCGAATCCCGGCTGCCGGAGCGGGCGGTCACCCCGAGCGACGCCCCCTCCGGTTCCGCGCAGCGCCCCCGACGACGCGCTGGACGTCATCGCCGCGGTGCCGAGGAAGACCGTGGCGGCGGTCACCCAGAGTCCGGTGGCGGGAGACGTGGCCACGATGACCGCGGTGATGACGACGGGACCGCCGACGAAGAGGAGTTCCTCGCAGACCGCGTCGATGCTGAACGCCTTCGTCCGCTGGTCACCGGCGGTCGTGAGCGACGCCCAGATCATCCGCATCGCGGCTCCCAGGGGCGGCGCGGTCAGGCCGACCACCGCGCCGAGGACGAGGAACCAGGCATCCGGGACGCCTTCGGTTCCCGCGATGAGCGCGAGGGCGACGAACCCCGAGGCCTGGCCTGCCGCCATGGCGGTGAGCGCGATCCGCTGCCCGAGCCGGTCGACGGCCCGGGCGCGCCAAGGGGCGGCGACGACGTTGGCGATCCCGAACGTCGCTGTCGCGAAGCCGGCCTGGGAGTACGAACCCGTACTGGCCTGGACAGCGAGCAGGAGGGCCAGGCCGCCCATCGCCAGGGCGGACCGGGCGACCAGGGCGGGGAGGAAGGCGCGAAGCGCGCCGGGAAGGAGAAGAACTGCGAGCATGAGGAGGCTCCGATGATGCGCGGCCGGAGTCGTGTGCGCGGCCGCCGACGTCTGACGGTGATCGAAGTCCGGAGGGCATGGGGAACCGCACCCTCGACGGATCAGAACCTGGGCGGGAGGGACCCAGGACCGTCAGATGAACATCACGATGAACACCCGCGGAGCCTAACAGGCGGGCCGCGGAGACCGGCCGGAATTATCGCCCCGCCGGTGCCGCCCCGGTCCTCGACGTCGGCCTCGCGGCCTGAGACACCACAGGGCCCGGGCCCGGGGCATTGGTCCGTGCCGGTGAGCGGTCCCGTCGCGTGCCTCGGGGATGGGCGGTCCGGCGGACCGGGCGTGGTTCAGTGGCGCGTCGATCTTCGCGATCTTCACGTCGATGGCGTCCCGGGGGCCACCGAGGACCACACCCTGCGCGAGGGCCTCTTCCTCGACCTGCTGCGGCGCGGCTTCGACCCGGTCGGTGCGCGCCGGCAGCTGGAGACCGCCATCGACTGGGGTCGGTACGCGGAGCTGTACGACGACGACGCCGACGACGCCGAGTTCGAGCTCGACCCCGGCGCGGAAGCCGCGCTGTGACGCGCCCGGCCCCGTCCGGTCAGGGGGCCGAGGCTTCGACGAACTCCAGGAGATTGCCCACGGGGTCGGTGGTGTAGAAGCGGCGCTGGGGCGGCAGGCTGTCGTCCCAGACCACCTGCGCGCCGAGTTCGGCGAGCCGGTGGGCGAAGTCGTCGATCTCGCAGACCGCGAGGCCGGGGTGGGCCTTGGTACTGGGGCGGAAGCGCTCCTCGACGCCGAGGTAGAGCCGGACCCGGCCGTCGTCGGCGGCGAACCAGCAGCCGCCGCGGCCGGTCAGCGGCCCGGGCTTGGGCAGCTCCGCCATCTGGAGGACGTCGCCGTAGAAGGCGCGCAGCAGTGCCTCGCTGCCGGGTGGTGCGGAGAGCTGGACGTGGTCGAGGGCCGTGATCACTGCGGTGTCCTCTCGGTCGGGGTGGTTGGGTGGTGTCGACGGGCGGCCGGGTGCGGGCCGTAGTCACGCGAGTGCCGGCTCCGTGGCTGTCGGCTGCCCGGCGGCGTCGCGGCCGTCGTCCAGGTGCCAGTGCAGGTCGCGTACGCCGGGCTCCAAGGACAGTCGGGTGACGACCTGTTCGAGTGCCGGGGCGACCTGCCCGGTGATCGCGACGGTGGCCCGCAGGCTGGTGGCGTCGCCGTTGTCGGTGCGGCGGGC
>NZ_JBSFJC010000102.1:0-30343 GCF_053597855.1 Kitasatospora sp. NPDC001225 | reverse complement strand
GCAGGGGGGACCCTGTGGGAGAGTAGGACGCCGCCGAACAATTCTTCAGAAGAACCCCCATCCGGGTCCCGGATGGGGGTTCTTCGCGTTTTCAGACTGTCTCACCGGTCGGTGTCACTTCCTCCACTCACAGGTGGTCCTAGGTCTACCTCGGTTTTGGGGTGCCATGGCCAGTGTGGGTGATGGACGGTTCGTGAAGACTGATGGAGGACGATCGGTACCGGCATCAGGAGCTTCCCGTGACAACAGTGAGTCGTACGAGCGGCGCGTCCGTACGTGCTCAGGCCCAGGCGGCCTTCAAGGCCGGCGGTGAGGGGCTGGCGCGGCTCGGTGTGGTGGTGTTGGCCGCGGTGCCGGGAGTGGTGCTGCCGGTGGGCGCGGCGATCTGCTCGGGGGCGGTCACGGCCCGGCTCCTGCAGTCGTACGACCTGGGCGTCTTCCTCTCGCTCCTGGTGGCAGCGACCGTCGGCGCCGTGGTGGCCGCGGCCAGCATCCGCCGTACCGCGAACCGCACCCGCGGCCAGCTGGAGCGCTGGTTCGGCGTCCGGCTGCCGGCGGTCTACGAGCCCCGGCCGGAGCTGGAGCTGGACGGCCGGGGGCACTGGTGGACGGGCTACACCTACCACCGGTCGCGGACGGTGGCGAAGTACGTCCAGGTGGTCCACTGGGGCCTGCGGGACCGGACCACCCGCGCCGAGCTGCTCTGGCTGCTGGCGAACCCGTTCCTCGTGGTGGCCCTGGCCGGCCCGGTGGCCGTCCTGCTCGGGCTGGGCGTCGCCTACATCCTGGCGGGGCCGGTGCCGGCGGACGGGTTCGGCCCGTTGAGCAGCCGGATGGTGGCCGTCCTGCTGAGCGCCGTGCTCGGGGCCGCCATGATCGTCGCGGGCATACTCGCGGCACCGTACGCGGTGCGGGGGTACGTGGAGGCCGCCCGCCGGGTGCTGGACCAGGACGGCCGGGCGACGAACGCCCAGCTGACCAGGCGGGTGGCCGAGTTGACCGAGACCCGGGCGGACGCGGTCGGCAACCAGGCCGCCGAGCTGCGGAGGATCGAGCGGGACCTGCACGACGGCGCCCAGGCGCGACTGGTCGCGATCGGGATGACGCTGGGCACCATCGAGCACCTGATGGACACCGACCAGGAGGCCGCGCGGGAGCTCCTCGCCGAGGCCCGCCAGTCCTCGGCCCGGGCCCTCCAGGAGCTGCGGGACCTGGTGCGCGGCATCCACCCGCCGGTGCTCGCCGAGCGCGGGCTGGGCGACGCCGTCCGGGCGCTGGCGCTGGACAGCGCCCTGCCGACCGAGGTGTGCGTGAGTCTGCCGGACCGGCCGCCGGCGCCGGTGGAGGCCGCCGTGTACTTCAGCATCTGCGAGCTGCTGGCCAACGCGGCCAAGCACTCGGAGGCGGAGCAGGTGTGGGTGGACATCCTCTACCGGGCCGGCTTCCTGCGGGTCACGGTGACGGACGACGGGGTGGGGGTGGCGGACCCTTCGCGGGGGACCGGACTGCGCGGGATCGAGAAGCGATTGGGTACCTTCGACGGTGTCCTCTCCATCGACAGCACGTCGGGCGGACCCACCACCATCACCTTGGAGTTGCCGTGCGAGTTGTCCTCGCCGAGGACCTCTACCTCCTTCGCGAAGGCCTGATCCGGCTGCTGGAAGCGCACGGCTTCACCATCGCCGCGGCGGTGGAGACCGGGCCCGAGCTGTTGGACGCGCTGCTGACCCACCGGCCGGACGTGGCCGTGGTCGATGTCCGGCTGCCCCCGACGCTCACCGACGAGGGCCTGCAGGCGGCGCTCAAGGCCCGTCGGGAGATCGCGGGCCTGCCGGTGCTGGTGCTGTCGCAGCACGTCCAGCAGCTCTACGCGCGGGAGTTGCTGGCCGACGGCACCGGGGGGATCGGCTACCTCCTGAAGGACCGGGTGTTCAACGCCGGGCAGTTCATCGACGCGGTCCGCCGGGTGGCGGCGGGCGGTACGGCGATGGACCCGGACGTGATCGCCAAGCTGATGCAGACCACCTCGCGCCGGCCCGGTCCGCTGCTGCGGCTCTCCCCGCGCGAGCGCGAGGTGCTGGAGCTGATGGCCGAGGGCTGTTCCAACTCGGCGATCGCCGCCCGCCTCTCGGTGAGCGACGGCGCGGTGGCCAAGCACATCGCCAACATCTTCGGCAAGCTCGAACTCGCCCCCGACGAGGACGCCAACCGCCGGGTGCTGGCGGTGCTGACCTACCTCAACGGCACGGCGGGGCAGACCGGCTGACGATCCGGCGGCGCCTCCGTTCCGGCCCCGCGTGGTGCCGGGGGCCGGGTGCCGGGCCGCCGCACTGTGACACCCCAGGCTGTGGGCACGCTAAACACCTGTACGAGTAAACTCCGGTGAGCCGAGCCCGGAGGTTGCCCAGCCGTCCGGCGGCCCGACCAACGGGGTCCGGCGGCCCGACCAAACGGGACCCGGCAGCCGAGGCAGCGTACGGCAGCAGCCGACATCCAGGGGTTGATAGACGTAATGGCACGCCCAACGCTCACCAAGGCCCATCGGGGCCTGCTCGGCCTGGTCGCGGCCGGTGCCTTCATCATCTCGGGCATCGGCTTCGCGGGTTCGTACAACGCGGTGCGCGACCTGGCCGAGCAGAAGGGTTTTGGCGCCTTCTCCTACGCCTTCCCGATCGGTGTGGACGCCGGCATCGTCGTGCTCCTCGCGCTCGACCTGGTGCTGACCTGGCTGCGGATACCCTTCCCGATGCTGCGGCAGACCGCGTGGCTGCTGACCGTCGCCACCATCGCCTTCAACGCGGCCGCCTCCTGGGGCGACCCGCTGGGCATGGGGATGCACGCCGTCATCCCGGTGCTCTTCGTCGTCGTGGTCGAGGCCTCGCGGCACGCGGTCGGCCGGATCGCGGCGATCACCGCGGACCGCCACATGGAGTCGGTCCGGGTGATGCGCTGGCTCCTCTCCCCGGTGCCGACCTTCCGGCTCTGGCGGCGGATGAAGCTCTGGGAGCTCCGCTCCTACGACGAGGTCATCCGGCTGGAGCAGAACCGCCTGGTCTACCGGGCGCAGCTGCGCTTCCGGTACGGCCGCGGCTGGCGCCGTTCGGCACCGATCCAGGCGCTGCTGCCGCTCAAGCTCGCCAAGTTCGGCGTGCCGCTGGACCCGGCGCTGCTCGACCGGCTCGACGACGACGGCCGGGCGCGTGACGTCAAGGAGGTGCCGGCGGAGCAGGAGACGCCGGGGGTGGCCCCGCAGGAGAACCGCGTCGCCGCGGCCATCGCCCCGGCCGCCGAGGCCCACGCCCAGCAGCCCCCGCACCCGCAGCAGGCACCGCAGGCCGTCCAGCCGGCCGCCCCGCAGGTCCAGCACGCCCAGCCCGACCAGGTCCAGGGGCAGCCGCAGGCCCAGCCCGAGCAGCCGCAGCAGGCGCCCGCTGCCGTCGCCCCGCTGTCCGCCGAGGTCGCCGCGCCGATGCTCGCGAAGCTGGCCGCCGTCCGGCTGCGGGCCGCCCAGGAGCCGGACGCGGCGGCGGAGGCCGCCCCGCAGCCGCGCGGCGAGGAGCTGAACGTCTGGACCGAGCGCCCGGTCCGCACCACCGGCCACCCGACCGACGCCGCCCCGGGCGGTCGGGTGCCCGGGCAGGCCTCGCCCTGGTTCAAGCCCCCGCGCCCGGTCGCCGAGGAGCCCGCCCCCGCCCCCGCCCCCGCCGCAACCGTCGCCCCGGGCCCGGCCCCCGTGCCCGCGCCCGGTCCGCAGGCCCAGCACCCGGTCGGCCCGCAGCAGCGGTCCGAGCAGTTCGAGCAGCCCGAGCAGCCCGCCGAGTTCGCGCAGCCCGCCGAGCTGGCGCAGCCGGTCCCGGCCGCCGAGTCGGCCCGCGCCGAGCAGTCCGCGTTCTCCCCGGCGCCCGCGCGCCTCGACCCGGACGTCGCCTACGCCGCGCTCGTCTCGTACATGGACGCCCACAGCCACCAGCCCGACCCCCAGCGCCTCGCCGACTGGCTGACCAGGGAGTACGGCGTCACCGGCAAGGGACCGGACGGCTCGGTCCACCCCAAGGAGGTCGCCGACCTCTACCCGGAGCTGAACGAGCGCTACGCCGCCGCCGGGCGGGACTGACCGCCGCCGCCACCGTCCAGGGCTCGGGCGGCCATTGACGCCCGATCCCGCCGGAGCTACCTTCGCCTCAACAAACTGTTGAAGCGCTGGTTCGGCATGGGGAGTGCGGATGACACGGGTCGGGGTCGACGGAAACGGGCCGGCGGACGGGGCCTCCTTCTCCACCGGGGCCCGTGCCGCCGTGGAGGCGCTGCTCGCCCCGGTCGACGCCGATCTGGCGCGCCGTTACCCGGGTGAGCCCGGGACCAGGCAGCCGGTGCACACCGTCTACGTCCCGGCCGACGCCTTCGGCGCCGACACCGTGCGGGAGTGGGGCCGCCGGGCCCTGGAGGCCTTCGACCGCCACGCCGCCACCCCCGCCGAACTGGCCCGAGCCCTCGGCGTCTCGGACGACGAGCTGCTCGCCGACGTGCACGCCCGGGTCCGCGCCAAGCTGCAGCGCGAGCCGGTCGAGGACCTGCGGATCGACTTCGAGGACGGGTACGGACCCCGCCCCGACGCCGAGGAGGACGCGGCCGCCGTCCGCGCCGCCGAGCTGGTCGCCGCGGCGGTGGCCGAGGGCGGCGCCCCGCCGTACCTCGGCATCCGGACCAAGTGCATGGAGGCCGCCGTCCGGGCCCGCGGCATCCGCACCCTGGAGCTGTTCCTGGCCACCCTGCTGGCCAACGGCGGGCTCCCGGAGGGCCTGGTCCTGACCCTGCCCAAGGTGACCTACGCCGAGCAGGTCACCGCGCTGGTCCGGCTGCTGGAGGACTTCGAGGGCCGGGCCGGGCTGCCCGCCGGCCGGATCGGCTTCGAGATCCAGATCGAGACCACCCAGGCGATCCTCGGCCCGGACGGCCGGGCCACCGTCGCCCGGATGATCGAGGCCGCCGAGGGGCGCGCCACCGGCCTGCACTACGGCACCTTCGACTACAGCGCCGCCTGCGGCGTCAGCGCGGCCCACCAGAGCATGGACCACCCGGTCGCCGACCACGCCAAGGCGGTCATGCAGGTGGCGGCCGCGGGCACCGGGGTGCGGCTCTCCGACGGTTCGACCAACGTCGTCCCGACCGGCTCCACCGAACAGGTGCACGCCGCCTGGAAGCTCCACCACGGCCTGGTCCGCCGCTCGCTGGCCCGCGCCTACCACCAGGGCTGGGACATGCACCCGGCGCACCTGCCCACCCGCTACGTCGCCGTCTACTCCTTCTACCGCGAGGGCCTGGCGGCCGCCGCCGCGCGGCTGGCCGCGTACGTCGCCAAGGCGGGCGGCGACGTGATGGACGAGCCGGCCACCGCCCGGGCGCTGAGCGGTTACCTGCTGCGCGGACTGGACTGCGGCGCCGTCGACCTCACCGAGGTCACCGCGCTGACCGGCCTGGACCGCGGGCGGCTGAACGCCCTGGCCGGCCGCTGACCCGGCCGCGTCCGACAGTCGGGTCCCGGCCGTCGATCCTCCGGCTCGGCCGGCTCCCGGCCCCCGGCCGTTGATCCCTCCCGTCGTGCGCCAACTAGGCTGGCGGTGCCGCCCCGGTGTCCCGGGGCGCGCGCCGTCAGCCTTCACCGTCCTCGGGAGGACCCCCGCGCCATGTCCGCCACGCCGGAGCCCACCGCCAGGCCGTACCTCACCATCCGGCGGGCCGGCAGCCACGAGACCGAGATCAAGAAGTCCCGGTTCATCTGCCACCTCGCCCGGGTCACCGACGAGGAGGGGGCGCAGGCCTTCATCGCGGGCATCCGCAAGCAGTACTGGGACGCCCGGCACAACTGCACCGCCTTCGTGGTCGGCGACGAGCAGCGCCGCGAGCGCTCCAGCGACGACGGCGAACCCGGCGGCACGGCCGGGGTGCCGATGCTGGAGGTGCTGCGCCGACGCGGGCTGACCGACACGGTCGCCGTGGTCACCCGGTACTTCGGCGGGATCAAGCTCGGCGCGGGCGGCCTGGTGCGGGCGTACGGGAACGCGGTGTCGGAGGCGGTGGACGAGGTCGGCCTGCTGGAGCGCAGGCCGGTCGCGCTGCTCGCGGTGACGGTGGACCACGTCCGGGCCGGGCGGGTGGAGAACGACCTGCGGGCGGCCGGGTACACGGTGAGCGACCTGGCCTACGAGGCCGCCGGGGTGCGGATCGAGGTGGGGGTGCCGGAGCCGGACGTGGCGGACTTCCACACCTGGCTGGCCGAGGCGACCGGCGGTACCGCGGTGGCGGTCCCGGCCGGCCGCACGTACGTCGAGGTGCCGGTCTGACCCGAGGTGCCGCTCTGGCCGCGGGGGCGGGGGGTAGCTCCTGGGCCCCGGGGGTCGGACGATCCGTCGGACGGCCCGTGACCGGCCGTTTCCCGTAGCCCAGGCCCCGCGCCACGCGGAAGACCGCTTGAGCAGATTCACCCGAACGTAGTGTCGTAGCCCGGAGTTGGAACTTCCGCTCCGGGCCGTGGCGTTTCCTGGGCAAGGCTCCGGCAGAACCGGACGAAACCATCGATGGAGGACACAGGACCCCACCCCGCACCACGGAGGTATGCGCATGACCTCGGATCGATCGACCTCGAATTCCCAGTCCGCGACGAACCCGACCTCGAACCGCCCCACGAGCCACTCGACGAACCACCCGACGAGCCGTCCGACCTCGAACCATCCGATCGCGAACCGCCCCGCCCCGAACCGCGTCCGCTCGCACGCCGCCGCCGACCTGCCCGGCCCCCGCGGCCCCGCGACGCCCTACCGGATGACGGTCACCACGGCCCTCACGCACGCCGAGGCCGTCGCCCTGGCCGACGAACAACTGGCCTGCTGGCTGAAGCAGGAGGGCTTCGAGGAGCCCCCGCCGGCCCACCGCGCCCCCGCCGAGCAGGGCACCGAGCCGGCTCCCACCGCCGAGCGCCTCCGCCTGGGCGAGCGCGTCCTGCTCGACCGCGACCAGGGTCCGCTGCGCGGCGGCCCGGGCGCCGGCCGGTACGACCGTCGCCGCCTGCGCACCCCGGCCCCGCACGGCACCCAGCAGCTCACCCTCACCGTGGCCACCGGTTCCGACGGCCCCACCTGGGTCCGGCTGGAGGCCGAGACCCACAGCACCGGCAGCGGTGTGCGCACCCCGTGCCGGGTGCCGGTGCCCGAACTCGCCCGCACGCTCCTCCCGCTGCTCGACGCCACCGACGGCCCGACCGCCGTGCACTCCGGCCCTCGGGTGATCACGGCCGACGAGGTCGACGCCCTGATCGACGAGCTGTGCGACCCCGAGCGCAGGCTGCCCACCGTGGTGGCCAGCGTCCCGGTGAACCTGCCGCTCGACAGCTGGGTGCGGGACGTGGTGGCCCCGCTCTGCCAGCAGCTGCCCGGCCTCGCCACCGCCTACGTACTGGACCCCGGCGCCCGCACCGGGTTCAACGTCGCGCTGGAGTACCACACCGTCTACGGCGGGGCGGTGCGCACCTACCTGCCCGAGGTCGACCCGGCCTCCCGGCAGGACAGCGCCCGACATCCGGTACTCGCCCGGGGCCGAATAGAAGAGGACCTGCGCCGCGCCGCCGGGCTGCTCGCCCGCGAGCCGCGCCGCCTGGCCGCGGAGCAGCCGCTGCCGCCGCCGCTGGCGGCCGTCCCGGTGCTGCGCGTCCCGCCGCCGCAGCTCCGCCGGGACGCGGAGCAGACCGGGGAGCAGGCCGTGGCACACGCCGCGGAGCAGGCCGTCGGTCAGGTGGCCGAGGAGACCGTCGAGCGGATGCCCGCGGGCACCGCCGAGCAGGCCGTCGAACGGACCTCCGGCCCGGTCGCCCCGTACCAGGGCGTCGAACTGGCCGCGCTCGCCCGGGAGGAGCAACAGGACCGCGCCGAGCAGCAGGCCAGGGCCGACGAGCTGGAGCGGGTCCGGCACACCCTGCGCGTGGAGCGCCGCGAACACCGGGAACGGGGCCAGGGCCGGGAGGGCCGCGACGGCCGGGACGTCCGGGAGGGCCGTCTCCGCTCCGGAGCCCGCGCCCTGACCGGGCGCCACTGCGTGGCGCCGGGCGGCGGACCGGTCGGCGGGCCCCACTCCGTGGTCCAGCCCCCCGACGGCTGCGGCACGCCCGACACCTTCACCGAACTCATGGCCAGACTGGCCGAGTTCCCGCTGGTGACCTTCACCGGTGACCAGAAGGTGGCGCTCGCCCTGGACGAGCTGCAGTGCGCCGGCGCCGGCTGGGCCCGGCTCGCCTGGGACGGGCTGACGGCACTCCAGGAGTACGCCGAGGCGGCCGTGCGCGGTGCGGCCGGCGGGGACTTCAAGCAGTGGTGCGAGCGCACCCCCGAGGGCTGTCACCGCTTCCCGCCCCGCAAGGCGGTCCGCGGGGAGTCCCGGACGGTGTTCAGCCACACCAAGTGGAAGCGCGAGCGGATGCTGCCGGTGCCGGAATGCGTCGACTCCTCCCGGCGCGCGTTCATGGGCGCGCACCTGCGGATCGGCGGCGGCCGCACCGCGCCCCGGCTGCACTACCTGGACGACTGCTCCGGCAGCGGCCGGATCTACGTCGGCTACATCGGCCTGCACCTCACCAACACCCGGACCAACTGAGCGGCTTGGCTGACCGCCGCGCCCGTTCGGGGGACAATGTCCGGCAGGGGCGGGCCCACAGGTTCGCCGATCGCCCCGGGCAGGCGCCGGACGAGCATGGGGGAACGACGACCGATGCAGTACTCAGCAGACGGCCAGTCCGACGGAACCGCCACCGTCCAGTTCCCCCGGCCGGGCTTCCTCGCCTCGGTCTTCCGCGACCTCGGAGCCGAGAACGGCCAGGAGCCGGACGGCGCCGCCGCCGGCCGCCCCCATGGCGGTGCGACCGGTGACGGCCCGTCCGGCGACGGGCCGACCGGTGACAGACCGACCGACAACGGACCCACTGGCAATGGGCGCACCGACAACGGACCCACTGGCAACGGACCGACCGGTGAAGGACCGTCCGAGCCCGGCCCCGGCGAGGCCGACCCGGACGAGACCGTGGCGGCGCACGCCCGGGCCGCGACCCTGACCCACCACCGCACCCGCGCCGTCCGGGCCGAGCACGACCGGCTGGCCGACCTGCTGCGGCGCGCCGCGCTGCCCGTCTCCGCCATGGACTTCGAGAGCCAGCTGCGCCACTACCAGCCCCGCCCCTACCCGGCCGACGGCCCCGGCGGCGGCGCCGAGGAGGAGTCCGAGCCCCGCTGGCAGGACTTCGCGCCCGCCGAACCGCCCGTGGCCGACCCGGAGGGCGGCCCGTCCCGCCGGCTGCTCGACTCCGGCTACCAGCGCGAGCTGGCCCAGGCCCGGCTCACCCACCAGCGCGCCCTGCGCGAGTGGCGCACCCGCCGGGCCGAGGCCGGCAGCCCGGCCGCCGACGAGTCCCGGCGCGCCCACGAGGCGGCCGAGGAGGCCCGGGCCCGCGCCGTGCGCGAGTACAACGAGACCCTGGAGGAGTGCCGTCGGGCCTACCGGCTGGCCGAGCCGGCCGCCGTGGAGTCGCTGCTGGAACGGGCGCTGGCCGCCGCCGAGACCGCCACCCAGGACCTGCCCGCCCCCTGCCGGGCGGTCTTCCGCCCGCTCACCCGCACCGCCGTGCTGGACCTCGACCTGCCGCCGCTCGACCTGGTGCCCTCGCTCGCCGGCTACCGGCTCGCCCCGGACGGCGACATCCTCCCGGTGCCGCGCCCGCCCGCGGACCGGGCCACCGACTACCTGCGGCTGGTCGCCCGGCTCGCCCTGCGGGCCCTGCAGGCCGCCGATGCCGTGGACACCGACGAGATACTCGCCGGCGTCGTCCTCAACGGCTGGCTGCGCGATCCCGCCACGGCCGAGCCGCTCTGCCTGGTCAGCGTGGACGCCGACCGCGACGCACTGGCCCGCACCCGGCTGCTGCCGCCGGGCACCCCGTACGAGGAGCGCGACGACGAGGGCGTCTACGCCGACGCCGAGCAGGACGAGGCCCTGGTACGGCTGCGCCAGCTCGGCGCCGCCGTCACCCCGGACCCGTACGACCGGGCCGGTGTCCGGCCCGCCGCCCAGGCCGGGGCCACCGTGCCGGCCGCCGCCGACCTGTCCGCCAACGAGTTCGCCCAGCTGGTGCGGGACCTGCTGACCCGCGGCGGGATCGCGCAGTGGAGCGTCCGGCTGCGCGGCCCGGCCGGGCTGGTCGCCACCGGCGAGGGCGCGCCCGGCACCTCGCTGCCCGGCCGCTGGGTGGTGTGGGCCTCCCGGGACACCGGGTCGATCGGCGCCGAGCAGATCGAGACCCTGGCCGAGGCGGTCGGGGAGGAGTCCGCCGAGCGCGGCCTGCGGCTGACCACCGGCCGGTTCACCGAGGAGGTGCTGGACCTCACCGCCGAGGAGGGCCGCCGGCACATCCACCTGATCGACGGCGACGGCGTCCGCGAACTCGCCCACACCCACCTCGGCCTGCCGCTCGCCACCGGCGGCTGACCCGCCGCCCGCTCACCACATCAGCCCTGCTCAGCAGCCTTTGCCCACCGCCCCGTCCCGGCGGGTCGGCCCGCCGCCGGCCTCACCCGAACGGCCCATCCGTCGGGCGCTCCGGCAGGTCCGGGCCGAGGCTGGGGGAACGGCACCCCGGCCCCGGCACCCCCGGGTGATCACCGTCGAACGGGCGTCCGGTACGGTCGGCGGTCGGCCCGGCCACGGGCGGATCCCAGGGGGAGAGGAATGGGCAGAGCGCTCGGCGCACCAACCGGCGAAGGCCCCGGCGACTCGGCCGGACCTGTGAAGGAGCCGGACTGATGACCGCGGTACTGGTCGCCGCCGCGGCGTTCCTGATGACCCTGATCGGCGGCTTCGTCGCCCAGCGCACCCGCGACCGCCGCCACCTGGTGCTCGGCTTCGCCGCCGGACTGATGCTCGGCGTGGTCGCCTTCGACCTGCTGCCCGAGGCGCTCCACCAGGCGCCGGGCGAGGTGCACGGCGTGCCGCAGGCGCTGCTGCTGTTCGCGGCCGGCTTCCTCACCATCCACGTGATCGAGCGCGCCGTCGCGATCCACCGCGGCCACGAGGGCGAGTACGCCGCGCACTCCCACGGCCACCACCACGGGGACGCCCGGTCCGCCGGGCACCAGGGCGTCGGGCTGACCGCCGCACTGGCCCTGGTCGGGCACAGCGTGATGGACGGCTTCGCGATCGGCGCCGCCTTCCAGGCGGGCACCACGGTCGGCACGGTGGTGGCCATCGCCGTGGTCGCGCACGACTTCGCCGACGGCTTCAACACGTACACGATCACCCGCCTGTACGGGAACAACCGGCGGCGGGCGCTGACCCTGCTCGCCGCGGACGCGGTGGCCCCGGTGTCCGGCGCGGCGATCACCCTGGCGTTCACCATCCCGGGGCACCTGCTCGGCCTCTACCTGGGCTTCTTCTCCGGCTTCCTGCTCTACCTGGCGACCTCCGACATCCTCCCCGAGGCGCACAGCCCGCACCCCTCGCGCAGCACCCTGCTCTGCACCGTGGCCGGGGTCGGCTTCATGTGGCTGGTGATCGGCTTCGCCGGCTGAGGCCCGCACCGGTCCTCGCCCTCGGACCGATCGGCCCGGCGGTCGGGCGACCGGCCGCCGCGGCCCTCAGCCCGGAAGCCGCCCCCAGTACTCCCGCATCGAGGCCAGCGCCTCGGTGATGGCCGGCCGCCGGGAGGCCTGGGAGCGCCAGAGCGCGAACACCCGGCGGCCCGGCTCCGGCGCCACCCGGCGGGCCGCCACCCCGGGCGGCAGCGGGCCCCGTCCGAGCCTCGGCACCAGGCCCATCCCCAGACCGGCCGCGACCAGCGCGATCTGGGTCTCGAACTCCCCGACCTGGTAGCGCACGTCCGGCTCCTCGCCGGCCTCGCGCAGGGTGCGGACCAGCCAGTCGTGGCAGATGTTGCCCGGGGGCACGCTGATCCAGCGCTGCCCGCACAGCCGCTCCACCGGCACCGGGTCGAGCGCGGCCAGGTCGTCGTCGGCGGGCAGCAGCAGGTCCACCGGGTCCGTGCCGAGGTCCATCCGGGAGACCCCCTCCTGCACCGGCAGCGGCACGGTCGGCCAGTCCTGCACCAGCGCCAGGTCCACCTCGCCCCGGGCCACCAGCTCGGCCGCCGGGTACGGGTCGCGCTCCAGCAGCCGGACGTCCAGCTCCGGGCAGCGCCGCCGCAGGTCGGCCAGCGCCCCGGGCATCAGTCCGCGGGCACCGGACGGGAACGCGGCCACCAGCAGCCGCCCGACGGCCTGGCCGCGCTGTTCCTCCAGCCGCACCTCGGCCTGCTCCACCAACCCCAGCACGGTCTGCGCGGTGAGGGCCAGCTCGCGCGCCGCGTCGGTCAGCACCACGCCGCGGCCCTGCCGCTCCAGCAGCACCGTCCGGGTCTCCCGCTCCAGCTTGGCGATCTGCTGCGAGACCGCCGAGGGCGTGAAGCCGAGTGCCGCGGCCGCCCCGCCGACCGAGCCGTGCACCGCCACCGCGTGCAGCGCCCGCAGGCGCCCCAGGTCCATCATGCAGTGATACTAAAGCGTCCTCTTCAGAATTCATCGCTGGTGCTGAACGGTCCGGCGCCACCATGCTCGACCCATGACCGCGACAACCGCCGCCGCTCCGAGCGGCCGGAACAGCATGAGCAGTACGGGCAGCACAGGCAGCACGACCGGCACGGGCGGCACCGGCGGCCGGGGCGGCATGAGCCCCCGCCACATCGCCCTGGCCGTCCTGGTGGCCGCCGTCTGGGGCCTCAACTTCGTCCTGATCCACGTCGGCCTGGACAACTTCCCGCCGCTGCTCTTCTGCGCCCTGCGGTTCGCCGTCGTCGCGGTGCCGGCGGTCTTCTTCGTCGGCCCGCCCAGGGTGGCCTGGCGCTGGGTGCTGGCGGTCGGCGTGGTCCTCGGGGTGGTCAAGTTCGGACTGCTCTTCCTCGGCATGCACGCCGGGATGACGGCCGGGCTCTCCTCGCTGGTGCTCCAGGGGCAGGCCGGCTTCACCGCGCTGTTCGCCGCCGTGCTGCTGCGCGAACGCCCCGGCGGGCAGCGGCTGGCGGGCCTGGCGGTCGCCTTCGCCGGCATCGCGCTGAGCGCCTGGGACCAGGGCGCCGGCGGCCCGCTCGGGGCCTTCGCCCTGGTCGTCCTGGCCGCCGTCGCCTGGGGGCTGGCCAACGTGCTGACCCGCAGGGCCGCGCCGCCGGACGCGCTGCGCTGGATGGTCTGGGTCAGCGCCGTCCCGCCGCTGCCGCTGCTGGGCCTGTCCCTGCTGGTCGAGGGCCCCGAGGCGGACCTGCGCGCCCTGCGCGACATCACCCCGGCCGGACTAGGCGCGATCGGCTACGTCGGGCTGGTCTCCACCCTGCTCGGCTTCGTCGCCTGGAGCTTCCTGCTGCGCAGCTACGACGCGACCGCCGTCGCGCCCTACTCGCTGCTGGTGCCGGTGTTCGGGATGTCCTCGGCCTGGCTGCTGCTCGGCGAGCGGATCAGCCCGACGGCCGCCGCGGCCGCGCTGCTGGTGATCACCGGGATCGGGATCACCGCGCTGCGTCCCGGTGCCGCTAGCGGCGTGGCGGCCCGGCTGCGAGGAAGCGGGCCTCGGCGGAGCGCAGCACCCGCAGCAGCACCTCCTCGTCGGCGGGGCTGACCTCGCCGAAGTACTCCTGGGCCACCTCGTCCCGGACCTGCCCGATCCGCTCCACCGCCGCCCGTCCGGCCTCGGTCAGCAGGATCCGCACCGCCCGCCGGTCGGCCGGGTCGGGGCTGCGCTCGACCAGGCCGGCCTCCTCCAGCGCGTCGACCACGGTGGTCGCCGAGCGCGGGGCGATGTGCAGTTTGTCGGCGAGGTCGCTCAGCCGCATCGCGTGGTCCGGCGTCTCGCAGCCGGGCACGTGGGCGAGCGTGCGCAGGGCCCGGGCCTGGCCGGGGGTGATGCCGTACGGCTCCAGCCGCCAGCCGGTCTGACGGCGGATCCGCTTGATCGCCCTGGTCATCGCGTCGGCCAGCTCGGCGGCGGTGCCCGGGGTGCCGGGCCGGGGGCCGGGGGAGGGGTCCGCCGGTTCGTCGGTCGGCGTGGTGGTCATCGGCGGTCTCCTCGGCTGGCGTCCGCCCAAGGGTAGCCGTCGGTCCGGGGCCCGTGGCGGGCGGCGGAAGACGATCGCGGAAATATGTTGAGCTTGGCTCAGTATCTGGGTTAGCGTTGCTCCCAAGTGAGGGAACCCTAAGTTCCCGTCCCCGACCATTGGAGGGCCCATGCCCCGCTCCGAAGCCCGCGTCGCCACCGACCGCCCGGGCCGTTACGCCAAGCAGCTCACCGCCCACATGGGGCGCAAGATCGAGGCCGTCTACTCCGAGGAGACCGGCCGCGGCACGATGGTCTTCGGCGCCGGCACCGCCACCCTGGAGGCCCAGCCGGACGCGCTGCTGCTCACCGTCGAGGGCGAGCGCGACAAGCTGCCCGGCCTGGAGGACGTCGTCGGCCGCCACCTGGTCCGCTTCGGCGCCCGCGACGAACTCGTCATCGAGTGGCACCGGGACAACGGCGAGCCCGGCCTGGTTCACCGCAACGAGGACCCCGAGGCCTGACCGCCCCCGGCACCCGGCCCGGGCAGCCACCGGGCCAGCGGCCACAGCACCAGGACGGCCAGGCACCCACTCGCCACCACGTCCAGCAGCCAGTGGAAGTCGCTCCACACCAGACCCGCGCCCACCCCGAGCGACAGCAGCGCCGCACCCGCCGCCAGCCCCCGGGCGGCGCGCGGCCCCGCCACCCGGGCCAGCAGCAGCGCCGCCACCCCGTACGAGATCGCCGCGGTCGCGGTGTGCCCGGACGGGTACCAGCCCCACTGGCCCGCCGTCAGCGGCTCCCCGAGCGGACCGGGCCTGGCGAAGGCCGACTTCGCCGGGACCACCAGCAGCGGGATCAGCACCGAGGTCAGCGCCGCCACCGGCAGCGGCAGCCACCAGCGCCCGGCCCCGGCCCGGCGCCCCCGCCAAGCCGCCAACGCGCCGGCCAGCAGCAGCACCGGGACCGCCGGGACGCCGCCGCCCAGGTCCGACAGGAGGTGGCCGAGCCGGTCGAGCAGCGCGTCCGGGACGTCCCGGTGGGCCGTACGGACGGCCCGGCGGACCGAACGGTCCACGCCGAGCAGCGGCCCCTCCACCGCGACCTGCCAGGACACCACCACCAGCAGCACCGCCGCCGTCACCGGGACGGCCACCGACCGGGCCACCCGGCCCAGGACGACGGACAGCCGCCCCGGAGCAGGGGGGAGAGCTCCGGGGCGGCCCTGATGATCGCCGTTCCGTGCGCCCCGGGGGGTGTGGGTCGGACGGTCGGTCGATCGGCCTTCGGTGTGCGCCGGCCCTCCCGGGCCGACCTGGTCGTCCTCGTCCGGCACCCGCGGAACCGGCCCCGGAGGGGGCCCCGCGGACGGCCGCGCCCATGGCTGAGGCTCGCTGTCCATCTGCGATGACACTACGTCAACAGCCCTTCCGCACCGAGCGCCTTCAGCGATTCCGCACACCATCTTCACCCTGCGCGGGGCAACCTCGGAGGCGCCCCGTCGATCATGCCCCGGCCGCCCGCGCGACGCGCCCGGACAACTGAACGGCCCGTGCGGACCAGAGGTCCCCACGGGCCGTTCAGCGCTGTCCGGACAACCCTCCGGAAGGGGGTTCACGACCTGACGGGCGACACCGCTCAGAGAGCGGCGAACGCGCCCTCCAGGATGTCCAGGCCCTCGTTCAGCAGGTGCTCCGGCATGACCAGCGGCGGCAGGAAGCGCAGCACGTTGCCGTAGGTGCCGGCGGTCAGCACGACCAGGCCCTCCGCGTGGCACGCCTTGGCGATGGCCGCGGTGACCTCCGCGTTCGGCTCCTTGCCACCCGGCTTCACCAGCTCGACGGCGATCATCGCGCCGCGGCCGCGGACCTCGCCGATGATCTCGTACTTCTCCTGCATGGCCCGCAGGCGGCCCAGCATGATCTCGCCGATCCGCTGCGCCTTGCCGTTGAGGTCCTGCTCCTTCATGGTCTCGATGGCACCCAGCGCGGCGGCACACGCCACCGGGTTGCCGCCGTAGGTGCCACCCAGACCACCGGTCTGCGCGGCGTCCATGATCTCGGCGCGGCCGGTCAGCGCGGACAGCGGCAGACCGCCGGCGATGCCCTTGGCGGTGGTGATCAGGTCCGGGACGATGCCCTCGTCCTCGCACGCGAACCACTGGCCGGTGCGGCAGAAGCCGGTCTGGATCTCGTCCGCGACGAACACGATGCCGTTCGCCTTCGCGAACTCCACGATCGCCGGCAGGAAGCCCTTGGCCGGCTCGATGAAGCCGCCCTCGCCCTGGATCGGCTCGATGATGATCGCGGCGACGTTCTCGGCGCCGATCTGCTTGTTGATGGTGTCGATCGCCTGGGCGGCGGCCTCGGCGGCGGCGTTCTCCGCACCTGTCAGCCAGCGGTACGGGTAGGCGACCGGAACCCGGTAGACCTCGGGGGCGAACGGACCGAAGCCCTGCTTGTACGGCATGTTCTTCGCCGTCAGCGCCAGCGTCAGGTTGGTGCGGCCGTGGTAGCCGTGGTCGAACACCACGATGGCCTGGCGCTTGGTGTAGGCGCGGGCGATCTTCACCGCGTTCTCGACGGCCTCGGAGCCCGAGTTGAACAGCGCGGTGCGCTTCTCGTGGTCACCCGGGGTCAGCTCGTTCAGCTGCTCGGCGACGGCCACGTAACCCTCGTACGGGGTCACCATGAAACAGGTGTGCGTGAAGCTGGCCAGCTGCTCGGTCGTCCGGGCCACCACGGCCTCGGCGCTGTTGCCGACATTGGTCACGGCGATGCCGGAACCGAAGTCGATCAGCGAGTTGCCGTCCACGTCCTCCAGCACGCCGCCGTTGGCACGGGACACGTACACCGGCAGGGTGGTGCCGACACCGGCCGCCACCGCACCCAGCTTGCGGGCGTGCAGCTCCTGCGACTTCGGACCGGGGATCGCGGTGACCAGGCGGCGCTCCTGCGGGAGCGGCGTTGCGGCGCTCATGGGGTATCTCCAGACTTCTCGGCTCGGTGCTTCGCAGGCTACGGCCGCCCTCCCCACCCCGGCACGCGCCACTCGGTAGCAGTGCGCCGTCCGACTTGTCCGGCACGGCCAGCGCGGGTGGCGCGACTACCCGCAGGCCGCGCTCCACTACCCTGAGCGCGGGCGTGTCGCCGGTACGGCGGCATGGGTATGGCGGCACCGACGGCGGTCGGGCCGGGCGGGCGGGCGAGGGAACGGGACCGTACATGGCACAGGACGGGGCACACCACCACGGCGAGCGCACCACCACCAGACCCCCGACCCCCCTGCCCCACCAACGGCCCGCGGCGGGCACCTCCTCCTTCGACCTCGCGACCTGGGCCTGCGCCCCGCGCCCCGACGCCGACCCGGGCGTCTACCGGCTCGGCTACCGCCGCGTCGACCCCGAGCGCGCGGAGGCGGCCAAGGTCGCGACCTGGCCGCTGCTGCTGCGGGCGGGGCTGAACGCGGTGGTGGCGTGGCTGGCCTTTGTCTACGGCGTCGAGTTCGCCACCGATGGGGCGACGCTGATCGGTGTCCTGCCGTCGCAGTCGGCTTTCGTTGCGACATCGGTGGTCCTCACTCTGAACGTTCTGGTGATGGGCATCGTCATCAAGATCTTCGGCCGGATGGGCCGCTGGCCCGAGGTGTGGCGCCGTTACGTCGCGCCGCTGCTGTCGCGCACGGTGACGGAGGAGCAGCCCGTCGAGGAGGACGTCCCGGGGGCGGTCGAGGCCGTGCGCGGGGAGGACCCGTGGGACGGGCTGCGCCGGGGCGGTGCGGCCGAGGCGGCCGTCCGGCTGGAGGGCGAGGCCGTGGGGGACGTCGACTACGTGCGGATCCGGCGCGCCTGGGAGTCCGCGCAGGCGGACCCGGTGTTCGTGCCCGCCTTCACCGAGCAGGTGGCCAGCCGCGGCGCGGCGGCCTTCGCCCACCCCTCCGAGGCGCGCGAGCTGCCCGGCCGCGCCGAGCGGCACGATCTGCTGCTCGGCCAGGTCCGGCTCGGTACGGCGCAGGACGTCCCGAAGAATCCGCTGGGCCACCGGGCGGCCGGTTTCGCGCTGGACCCGGCGGTGCTGGGCACCTCGCTGCTGGCAGTGGGTCCGGCGGGGACGGGGAAGACGGCGCGGCTGGCCCGGCCGGTGGCCGAGGCGCTGTGCCTGCAGGCGCTGGCCGGTACGGCCTGTGCGGTGGTGGTCGGGGCGGCGGACGCCGATCTCGGCCCGGATTCCTGGTACGACGTGGTGATCGCGCCCGGCGACCCGTCCTCGCTGTACGGGCTGGACCTCTACGGCGCCGCGCGGGACCCGGACGAGGCGGCCGCCCGGTTGGCCGAGGCGCTGCTGCCGGACGAGCTGACGGCCCGCGCGGAGCATGCCCGTACCGCGCTGCAGCAGGTGGTGGGCCCGTTCCACGCGGCGTACGGCCGCTATCCGGGGGTGCGGGAGCTGCGGGCGCTGTTGGCGGGTGAGCCGGACGTGCTGGCGGCGCTGGTGAAGGCGCTCGGCGTGGCGGGCCGGCTGTCCGTCCACGAGCGGGACCTGGAGTACCGGGAGCGGCAGCGCGACCGGGCGGACGACCCCGGGGCGCTGCTGGCGGACCGGTTGGCGCTGCTGGAGCGGCCCGCCTTCGAGGGCGCTTTCGCGACCGACGGCACGGGTCGGCCGCCGTTCGCGATGCGGGTGCTGGACCACCCGCTGCGGGTGCGGGTGAAGCTGCCGGAGCGGAGCCACCCGGAGGCGGCGCGGATGCTGTCCCGGCTGGTGGTGGGGCAGTTCGTGCAGGCGGCGGGGGCCCGCGAGGACCGTTCGCTGTTCGCGGGCCTGGTGGTGGACGACGCCTCGGCGGCGCTGGACGCCGCCGCCGTGCGCGGGCTGCAGCGGATGCGCGGGGCGAACGCGGGCGCGGTGCTGCTGCTGCGGACGCTGGTGGACCTGCCCGAGGCGTTGCGGGCGCCGCTGTTCGGCGCGGTCGGCTGCCGGATGGCGTTCCCGGGGATCGCGCCGTGGGACGGGAAGCTGTTCTCGGAGGCCTGGGGGACGCACCTGGTGCAGGAGACCGCGGTCACCCACACCCCCGACACCTCCGGTGGGGTGATACGGCGGGCGGGGCGGGTCGGGCGGAAGGCGTTGTCGGGGACGACGGCGCAGACGGAGTCGGTGACGACGCGGGATGTGGAGCGGCTGCGGTGGTCGCCGTCGGATCTGGCGCACGCGTTGCCGGCGGGGCATGCGGTGGTGTCGTTGACGGCGGTGTCGGGGGAGCAGGTTCCGCCGCTGCTGGTGGACCTCAGGGGCTGAGGGCGGGCGGCGGGGGAAGTCGCCTTCGAGGTGGATTCGGCAGTGCGGGTTGTCCGGGGCGTCCATAATGAAGGGGAGAGACCCTCACCAGTCCCACGTCCCTCTCCTCGCCCGGCCGCAACGGCGCGGTCAGGTCGATCCTTCGAAGGTGCCATGCCCCCCACACTCGCCTCCGTCGTCCGCAACACGTCGCTCCATCTGACGGTCCTCGCCGGTGCGGATCACCTGGAGCGGCCGGTCCGCTGGGTGCACACCAGTGAGCTGGACGACCCGACGCCGTTCCTGGAGGGTGGTGAGCTGCTGCTCACCACCGGTATCAAGCTGGGCCGTACGGCGGCGCAGTTGCAGGCGTACGTGCACCGGCTGGCCGACGCGGGGGTGGTCGGGCTGGGGCTCGGGGTGGGGTTGTCGCACACGGAGGTGCCGCAGCCGCTGGTGGACGCGGCGGCGCAGCGCGGGCTGCCGTTGCTGCGGGTGCCGGAGCCGACGCCGTTCATCGCGATCAGCAAGGTGGTGTCGGCGGCGCTGGCCGCGGAGCAGTACGAGGCGGTGACGACCAGCTTCGAGGCGCAGGAGGAGCTGACCCGGGCGGCGCTGGGCAAGGATGGCACGACGGCGGTGGTGCGCCGGCTGGCGGCCCGGCTGGGTGGCTGGGCGGCGCTGTACGACGGGTCGGGTGCGCTGTCGGTGGTGGCGCCGGACTGGGCGGCGCGCCGGGCTGGGCGGTTGGCGGCGGAGGTGGACCGGCTGCGTCGGCGTCCGGCGCCGTCGAGTGCGGCGTTGCAGGGGCGCGCGCCGGGGATAGACACGGCGGACGAGGACTACGTGGTGGTCCAGTCGCTGGGGGCGGACCGGCGGGCCCGGGGTTTCCTGGCGGTCGGGACCGAGGACCGGATCACGCCGACCGAGCGGTACGTGCTGAACGCGGCGGTGGCGCTGCTGACCCTCACCCTGGAGCGTTCGCGGGAGCTGCGGCAGGCCGAGGAGCGGATGGGCGCGGCGCTGCTGCGGATGGTGCTGGCCGGTGAGGTGGCGACGGCCCGCCAGGTGGCGGTGGGGCTGTTCGGGGGGCTGCCGGAGGGGACGATACGGGTGCTGGTGGCCGGGGCCGGTCCGGCCAACGCGGATGCCGCGGAGGCGCTCGGGGAGCTGGGCGACCGGGCCGAGCAGGCGGGCGCCCGGGTGGGCGAGAAGCTGCTGGTGGCGCGGGAGGACGGTGCGCACGGGCCGCGGCTGATGGTGCTGGCGCTGGACAACGGCGCGGTGCACCGGGCCTGTCTGGGCGCGGTGGAGGAGCACGAGGGCCTGTCGCTGGGCGTCTCGGCGCCGGCCGCGCTGGAGGAGGCGGGGACGGCGAACGCGCAGGCGGAGCGGGCGCTGGCGGTGGCGCTGCGCGGTGGCCGCCGGTCGGTGGACCACGAGGAGGTCGGCGCGGGGTCGCTGCTGCCGCTGCTCGGCGAGGACGCGGTGACGGCCTTCGCGGAGGGGCTGCTGCGGCCGTTGCGGGAGCACGACCGGACGGCCCGCGGGGATCTGGTGGCCTCGTTGCGGGCGTGGCTGTCGCGGCACGGCCAGTGGGACGCGGCGGCGGCGGACCTGGGTGTGCACCGGCACACGCTGCGCTACCGGATGCGCCGGGTCGAGGAGCTGTTGGGCCGGTCGCTGGACGACACGGACGTGCGGATGGAGCTGTGGCTGGCGCTGCGCTCCGGCGAGGAGTGAGGCGCCGGCGGGGTGTGGGGTTCCGGCGGCCCGCGGGGCGCCGGTAGGACGCGGTGGAGTGGCCCCGGGGGCGAACGCTCCTAGTCGGCCAATCCGGTCGGCGCGCCGCCGCGCCTACCCTCAAAACCGGGTCCCACGTCCGTGGGCCGTAGGACAGACGAGGAGAGGGCCGGTACCACGGTGACCACCACGTACGATTTCTGGCTCGCCGGCCGCCGGGCGAGCGGTGACGCCGACTTCGAGGTGCACAACAGCTGGGACGGCCGTCTGGTCGGCAAGGTGAGCATCCCGACCGAGGCGCAGGTCGAGGAGGCGCTGGACGCCGCCGTGGCCGCGCTGCCGGTGTTCGCCGCCACCCCGGCGCACCAGCGTGCCGCCGCCCTGGACCACGTGGCCAAGCGGCTGACCGAGCGCACCGAGGAGCTCGCCCAGCTGGTCAGCGCCGAGAACGGCAAGCCGATCAAGTGGGCCCGCGGTGAGATCGGCCGCGCGGTGTCGGTCTTCCGCTGGGCCGCCGAGGAGGCGCGCCGCACCAACGGCGAGACCATGCGGCTGGACACCGACCCGGGCGGCGTGGGCCGTTTCGCGGTGGTGCGCCGTTTCCCGCGCGGTGTGGTGCTGGGGATCGCCCCGTTCAACTTCCCGCTGAACCTGGTCGCCCACAAGGTCGCCCCGGCGATCGCGGTCGGCGCCCCGATCATCCTGAAGCCGGCTCCGTCGACCCCGCTGTCGGCGATGGTGCTGGGCGAGATCCTGGCCGAGACCGACCTGCCGGTCGGCTCCTGGTCGATCCTGACCGTGCCGAACGACCGGATGCCGGCCCTGGTGCAGGACGAGCGCCTGCCGGTGATCTCGTTCACCGGTTCGGACAAGGTCGGCTACCAGATCATGGACTCGGTGCCGCGCAAGCACTGCACCCTGGAGCTCGGCGGCAACGCCGCGGCCGTGGTGCTCGCCGACTGGTCCTCGGAGGCCGACCTGGACTGGGCGGCCACCCGGATCGCGATGTTCGCGAACTACCAGGGCGGCCAGTCCTGCATCTCGGTGCAGCGGGTGATCGCCGACGCCTCGGTGTACGACGCGCTGGCGGAGAAGGTCGTCGCCAAGGTCAGGGCGCAGGTCACCGGTGACCCGGCCGACGACGCGACCGACGTCGGCCCGCTGATCGACGAGAACGCCGCGAAGCGCGTCGAGTCCTGGGTCGAGGACGCGGTCGCCAAGGGCGCCAAGGTGCTCACCGGCGGTACCCGTGAGGGTGCGACCTACGCCCCGACTGTGCTGGCAGACCTGCCCGGTGACGCGATCCTGGCCAAGGCCGAGGTGTTCGGCCCGGTGCTGTCGCTGCACAGGGTGGACGGCGTGGACGAGGCCTTCGCGGCCGTCAACGACTCGGCGTTCGGTCTCCAGGCGGGCGTGTTCACCCACGACCTGCAGACCGCCTTCCGCGCCCACCGGGAGCTGGAGGTCGGCGGTGTGATCATCGGCGACGCGCCGTCCTACCGTGCCGACCAGATGCCGTACGGCGGCGTCAAGGACTCCGGTGTCGGCCGTGAGGGCGTCAAGTACGCGATGGACGACTACACCGTCGAGAAGGTCATGGTCCTGACCGGTCTCGACCTCTGAGACCTCTGAGACCTCAGAGACCTCAGAGACCTCAGAGACCTCTGAGATCGCCGGGGCCGGGAGGCCCCTGACCGACGCGGTGTCGTCGTAGGCGGGAGGGCCCGGTTCGCCGAACCGGGCCCTCTTCGCGTTCGCGCCCCGGCGCGGGCTCAGCCGTCGTGTCCGGCGGCCGCCGCGACCGCCTCCTCGACGGTGGCGTTCCCGGCGACCAGCTCCAGGGTCAGCCCGGCGGTGCCCGGTTCGCGCAGCAGGGCGGCCAGGACGGCGGCGACGTCGGCCCGGTCCACCGCGCCGCGGTCGACGGAGGGGGCGAGCCGGACCAGGCCGGTGCCGGGGCCGTCGGTGAGCCGTCCGGGGCGCAGCACCGTCCAGTCCAGCGCGGTGCGGGCCCGGACGGCGTCGTCGGCGGCGCCCTTGGCCCGCAGGTAGGTCTCGAAGACCTCGTCGGCGGGGAAATGGGCCTGGGCGTCGGCGGCCATCGCCGAGACCATCAGGTACCGGCGGACCCCGGCGAGTTCGGCGGCGTCGGCGAGCAGCACGGCGGCGTCCCGGTCGACGGTGTTCTTGCGGGCGGCGCCGCTGCCCGGTCCGGCGCCGGCGGCGAAGACCACCGCGTCGGCGCCGGTGAGCAGTGCGGCGAGCCGGGTGGCGGTGGCGGCCTCCAGGTCGAGCAGCAGCGGCTCGGCGCCGGCGTCGACGAGGTCCTGGGCCTGTTCGGGGCGGCGGATGATCCCGGCGGGGCGCTCGCCGCGGGCGGCGAGCAGCCGTTCCAGGTGGAGCGCGATCTGTCCGTGGCCCCCGGCGATGACGGTACGCATGGTCCGACGGTAGTCCGAAGGGTCGGAAGTCGTCCTGGGGAGTGCCGCGAACAGGACACAATGGGCGCATGACTTCGCTCGCCCACCCGCAGCTGCGTTTCACGCCCACCGTGGCGGACCCCTCCGGCCCCCGGGAGCTGGTGATCCTGGGTTCCACCGGGTCGATCGGTACCCAGGCCATCGACGTGGTGCTCCGCAACCCGGACCGTTTCCGGGTGGTCGCCCTGTCGGCGGCGGGCGGTCGGGTGGAGCTGCTGGCCGAGCAGGCGGTGCGGCTGGGCGTGCACACCGTGGCGGTGGCCGATCCGGCGGCCGTTCCGGCGCTGCGGGAGGCGCTGGCCGCGAAGGCGGCGGGCGGTGCGCTGCCGACCGTGCTGGCGGGCCCGGACGCGGCGACCGAGCTGGCCGCCCTGGAGTGCCACTCGGTGCTGAACGGCATCACGGGGTCGATCGGCCTGCGGCCGACGCTGGCCGCGCTGAAGGCGGGCCGGGTGCTGGTGCTGGCCAACAAGGAGTCGCTGATCGTCGGCGGTCCGCTGGTGAAGGCGGTGGCGAAGCCGGGCCAGATCGTGCCGGTGGACTCCGAGCACGCGGCGCTGTTCCAGGCGCTGGCCGGCGGTACCCGGGCCGAGGTGCGCAAGCTGGTGGTCACGGCGAGCGGCGGCCCGTTCCGCAACCGCACCCGTGAGCAGCTGGCCGGGGTGACCCCGCAGGACGCGCTGGCGCACCCGACCTGGGCGATGGGCCCGGTCGTCACGATCAACTCGGCCACCCTGGTGAACAAGGGCCTGGAGGTGATCGAGGCGCACCTGCTGTACGACGTGCCGTTCGACCGGATCGAGGTCGTGGTCCACCCGCAGTCGGTGGTGCATTCGATGGTGGAGTTCACCGACGGTTCGACCCTGGCGCAGGCCAGCCCGCCGGACATGCGGATGCCGATCGCGCTGGGCCTGGGCTGGCCGGACCGGGTGCCGGACGCGGCCCCCGCCTGTGACTGGACCAGGGCCGCCACCTGGGAGTTCTTCCCGCTGGACGACGAGGCCTTCCCGGCGGTCGAGCTGGCCCGTGAGGTGGGCACCCTGGGCGGTACCAACCCGGCGGTGTTCAACGCGGCCAACGAGGAGTGTGTGGAGGCGTTCCTGAAGGGCCGCCTCGCTTTCACCGGAATCGTGGACACTGTTGCCAAGGTCGTGGCCGAGCACGGTCAGCGGGACGGCGCTCCGGCGGCGGGAACTTCCCTGACGGTCGAGGACGTCCTGCACGCGGAGGACTGGGCGCGCGCCCGGGCCCGCGAGCTGGCGGCCGGCTGACGGTCGACCGACGACCCCGATTGCGGTAGGACGAGACGATGAGCGGAGCGGCATGACGGAGGACCAGCGGTGGCAACGGTTTTGACGGTGGTCGGCATCCTGGTCTTCGTCATCGGGCTGCTCGTCTCGATCGCCTGGCACGAACTCGGCCACCTCTCCACGGCCAAGCTGTTCGGCATCCGGGTGCCCCAGTACATGGTCGGCTTCGGCCCGACCCTCTGGTCGCGCCGGAAGGGCGAGACCGAGTACGGCATCAAGGCGATCCCGTTCGGCGGGTACATCCGGATGATCGGGATGTTCCCGCCGGGCGAGGACGGCCGGATCACCAAGCGCAGCAGTTCGCCCTGGCGCACCATGATCGAGGACGCCCGCGAGGCCTCCTACGAGGAGCTCCAGGAGGGTGACGAGAGCCGGCTCTTCTACACCCGCAAGCCGTGGAAGCGCATGATCGTGATGTTCGCCGGGCCGTTCATGAACCTGGTCCTGGCGTTCGGGCTCTTCCTGACCGTCATGATGGGCTTCGGCGTCTCGATGACGGTGCCGACCATCGGCTCGGTCGCCCAGTGCGTGGTCAAGGCCGGCCAGCCCACCGACACCTGCCCCGCCGACGCGCCCAAGACCCCGGCCAACGAGGTGGGGCTGCGCCAGGGCGACAAGGTGCTCTCCTTCGACGGCGACCGGATCCGCGACTACGACCAGCTCCAGGCGGACATCCGGAAGTCGGCCGGCAAGCAGGTGGCGATCGTCGTGGAGCGCGGTGGCGAGCGGCTCACCTTCACGCCCACCATCGCCGTCAACGACGTGCAGAAGTACGACGGCAAGGGCGTGCCGCTGAAGGGCCAGACCGTGCAGGCCGGGTTCCTCGGGTTCACCCCGAAGAGCGAAACCGTCCAGCTAGGCTTCGGGCAGTCGGTGGACCGGATGTACGACATGGCCGAGAACGGGGTGAAGTCGCTGGCCGCCCTGCCGGGCAAGATCCCCGGGCTGTGGAACGCCGTCGTCGGCGACGCCCCGCGCGACCCGGACTCCCCGGTCGGCATGGTCGGCGCGGCCCGGGTCAGCGGCGAGGTCTTCTCGCTGGACCTGCCCGCCACCCAGCGGATCGCGTTCTTCGTGAACCTGCTGGCCGGCATCAACCTGTCGCTCTTCCTCTTCAACATGCTGCCGCTGCTCCCGCTGGACGGCGGGCACATCGCCGGCGCGGCCTGGGAGGCGGTCCGGCGCCGCTTCGCACAGCTGTTCAGGCGGCCCGACCCGGGCCCGTTCGACGTCGCCAGGCTGATGCCGGTGGCGTACGTGGTGGCCAGCATCTTCATCGGCTTCACGCTCCTGGTGATGGTCGCCGACCTGGTGAACCCGGTGAAGATCAGTTAGGGCGTTCGGGTACCACGGGTGTGCTGGGCGCCGTTGCGGTGCCGTACCGTGGAGGCCGGGTGCGCGATCGTCAGCGCGCCCGGCCTCGGCCGTGTCACGGCCGGGCGGTCGACCACACCTCAACCCCGGGGAACCCTGCGCACATGACCGCGATCTCGCTCGGTATTCCGTCCCTGCCGCTCAAGCCGCTGGCCAAGCGCCGCTACTCCCGGCAGATCATGGTCGGCAACGTGCCGGTCGGCGGCGACGCCCCGGTCTCGGTGCAGTCGATGACCACCACGGTCACCTCCGACATCAACGCCACGCTGCAGCAGATCGCCCAGCTCACCGCGTCCGGCTGCCAGATCGTCCGGGTCGCCGTGCCCACGCAGGACGACGCCGACGCGCTGCCGATCATCGCCAAGAAGTCGCAGATCCCGGTCATCGCGGACATCCACTTCCAGCCCAAGTACGTCTTCGCCGCGATCGACGCCGGCTGCGCCGCGGTGCGCGTGAACCCGGGCAACATCAAGCAGTTCGACGACAAGGTCGGCGAGATCGCCAAGGCCGCCAAGGACGCGGGCGTGCCGATCCGGATCGGCGTCAACGCCGGCTCGCTGGACAAGCGCCTGCTGGAGAAGTACGGCCGGGCCACCCCGGAGGCGCTGGTGGAGTCGGCGCTGTGGGAGTGCTCGCTGTTCGAGGAGCACGACTTCCGCGACATCAAGATCTCGGTCAAGCACAACGACCCGGTCGTGATGATCAACGCCTACCGCCAGCTCGCCGCCGCGTGCGACTACCCGCTGCACCTCGGCGTGACCGAGGCCGGGCCGGCCTTCCAGGGCACCATCAAGTCGGCGGTCGCCTTCGGCGCGCTGCTGGCCGAGGGCATCGGCGACACCATCCGGGTCTCGCTCTCCGCCCCGCCGGCCGAGGAGATCAAGGTCGGCAACCAGATCCTGGAGTCGCTCGGGCTGCGCGAGCGCGGCCTGGAGATCGTCTCCTGCCCCTCCTGCGGGCGCGCCCAGGTGGACGTCTACAAGCTCGCGGAGGAGGTCACCGCCGGGCTGGAGGGCATGGAGGTGCCGCTGCGGGTGGCCGTCATGGGCTGCGTCGTGAACGGCCCGGGCGAGGCCCGGGAGGCCGACCTCGGGGTCGCCTCCGGCAACGGCAAGGGCCAGATCTTCGTCAAGGGCGAGGTCATCAAGACCGTTCCGGAGTCGAAGATCGTCGAGACCCTGATCGAGGAGGCCCTCAAGCTCGCCGAGCAGATGCAGGCGGCGGGTGTCGAGGCGGGGGCGCCGACCGTGGTCGCCGGGGAGTGAAGGGCCGCGGGGGGAGCGGCCCCCGCGCAGCGTGTTTCCGACAGCCGTAGGTTGTCCTGACCGTGCGGGAGCGTCCGCGCGGTGTTTTCCGGAAGCGGGGCCGTCCGTTCGCGGACGGCCCCGCGGCCGTAGCCGGGTGGGGCCACGGAGTAGGGTGCGGCCAGAGTCGTCTCAGTGAGGTGCTGTCCCGATGCTCGATCGCGGTGTGATGCTCCCGAGCTCCTTCCAGGCCGCCCGGGCCCTGGCCACCACCCGCGTGCTGGAGCCGCCGGACCTGCCGGAGGCCCTGGAGATCCTCCACCGCGACCCGGTGGCCAACGCCTTCGTCGCGACCAGGGTCGAGGCCGTCGGGCTGGACCCGTGGCGGCTCGGCGGGGAGATGTGGGGCTGGTACGACGGGGACGGCGTGCTGGGCGCGCTCTGCTACGCCGGGGCGAACCTGGTCCTGGTCGACGCCGGGCCGGAAGCGGTCGCGGCGTTCGCGGAACGGGCCCGCCGCCAGGGGCGGCGCTGCTCCTCGATCGTCGGGCCGGCGGCGGCCACGGCGGCCTTCTGGGCACTGCTGGAGCGCAGTTGGGGCCCGCCCCGGGACGTCCGGGCGCACCAGCCGCTGATGGCGACCTCGGTGCCGTCGGCGGAGATCGCGCCGGATCCGCTGGTGCGGAGGGTGCGGCGCAACGAGGTCGAGACCCTGATGCCGGCCTGCGTGGCGATGTTCACCGAGGAGGTGGGGGTGTCGCCGCTGGCGGGGGACGGAGGGCTCCTCTACCAGGCCCGGGTGGCCGAACTCGTGTCCACCGGACGGTCGTTCGCGCGGTTCGGCGAGGACGGGCAGGTCGTCTTCAAGGCGGAGATCGGGGCGGTGACGGAGGGGGCCTGCCAGATCCAGGGGGTCTGGGTCGCTCCGGAGCACCGGGGGCGGGGGCTCTCCGAGACGGGGATGGCGGCGGTCCTGGAGGTCGCGTTGCGGGAGGTGGCGCCGGTGGTGTCGCTGTACGTCAACGACTTCAACCTGCGGGCCCGGGCCGCGTACCGGCGGGTGGGGTTCCAGGAGGTCGGGGCGTTCATGAGCGTGCTGTTCTGAGCGGCCCGTTCGGGCCGCGCGGGGCGCTGTTGGGATCTTCGGCCGCGCCGCGGGGCCGCTGGTAGTAACGTCCGGAGCATGGATCAGCTGACCGGGGTGACGATCGGGGCCATCGACCTCGCGGACTGGGCGCCGCAGGCGCTGGAGGTCCAGGCGGTGGCGTTCGGGCTGACGCCCGAGGAGGTCGCGGTACGGCTGCACATCGTGGGGCGGCACGCCCAGCAGCCGGGGGTGATCGCGCTCGGGGCGATGAGCGGGGGGCGGCTGGTCGGGTTCGGGTACGGGATGCCCAACCAGCGGGAGCACTGGTGGAGCACGGTGATCGAGCCCTACCTGGCCGCCCGCGGGTGCGGGGACTGGCTGGACGGGGTCTTCGCCGTCACCGAACTGCACGTGCTGCCGGAGTTCCAGGGGCAGGGGGTCGGCTCGCGGATCATCCGGACGCTGTGCGAGGGATCGGGGCTGGAGCGGAGCATCCTCTCGGCGATCGACGCGGAGACGCCGGCGCGGCGGCTCTACCGGGCACTGGGGTACCGGGACCTGGCGCGGGCGGTGCGGTTCCCGGCGACGGACCGGCTGTACGCGGTGATGGGGGCGCCGTTGCCCCTGCGGGGGGCCGGGGGGTAACTGCCGTCGGGGCGGGGGGAGTTGGCGGGCCCCGTGGGTCAGAGGGTGTCGGCGAACTCGAGGTAGAGCTCGGCGTCCTCGCGGCGGTCCGCGGCGAGGGCGCGGAGCGCGAGGTCGACGGCGCGGAAGAGGGTCCAGCCGCGGAGGCGGTCCTGGTCGACCTCGAGGGCTTCGGAGAGCCGGCCCAGGCGGCGGCGGACGGCGGCGGGGGCGCCGGGGGAACCGAACAGGGTGTCGGCGCGGTCCAGCGCCAGCCGGGCCAGGTCGTAGGCGCGTTCGCCGGCCAGCGGGCGCGGGTCGACGGCCAGCCAGGGGGCGCGGTCGGCGGCCAGGACGTTGCCGTGGTGGAAGTCGCCGTGCAGGAGGAAGGACTCGTCGGCGGAGCCGGCCAGGTCCCGGGCGGTGTCCAGCGCCTCGGCGATCAGCTGCCGCGCCTCGGCGGCGACGGGGTGGGGGAGTTCCGCGAGACGGGCGGCGGCGTCGACCCGCTGGGAGAGCGCGGGGAACGGGTGGCCCTCGGGGAGCTCCGTCCAGAGGCGGTGCAGCAGGCTGGTGGCCTCCAGCATGGCCTTGGGCTCGGCGAGCGAGCGCAGCGGGATCCCGCCGTGGAGGCGTTCGAGCAGCAGGACGCCCTCGGCGGGGGCGGAGTCGAGCAGGAGGACGGCTCTGCGGCCGGCCCAGTGGGCCAGGGCGGTGTGCTCGTGGACGGTCTCGGGGGTGGGGAAGCCGACCTTGAGGACGGCGGGGGAGAGGTCGTCGCGGTGGACGTACGCGACGAGGCTGAGGCTGCCGCCGGGGTCGAGGACCCGTTCCAGGGTGAGGTTCCAGGCGGCGAGGTGGGCGGCGGTCCTGGCGGGGAGGGTGGCGAGCCAGGGGTGGGCGGCTTCGCCTTGGGTGGCGGTGACGCTGTGCGTCAGCCAGGTGGGGACGGTGATGGTGGGTTCGGCTCCCGACATGGGTCCATTGTGGGGGTTTGGGGTGGGGGGTGGGCTCTCGGGAGGGTGGGGGGCCGGGGGCGGCTCCGGGGGTGGCCGCTCCGGGGGCTGGATGATTTTCAGACTGCCAACCCTGGAGG